>JBEAOI010000127.1:0-17815 GCA_041165005.1 Actinomycetota bacterium | reverse complement strand
TGAGCTACCCGACCTTGAGAAGTGCAAGCACTACTCAGCGGTCCCGACGGGACTCGAACCCGCGACCTCCGCCTTGACAGGGCGGCGTGAACTCCAACTTCACCACGGGACCAATGTTGTGATGTGTTCGTGATGAACGCTTCACGATTGATCGTGTTTATGTATGTACTGCTACTGCTTACTTTTGCACCCCCAACGGGATTCGAACCCGTGCCGCCACCTTGAAAGGGTGGTGTCCTAGGCCACTAGACGATGGGGGCATGGACGAATATTTAGTTGGAAGAGCCATAGAAATCTACCAGTGACTCTGTGAATTCCCCCCGCTAATTGATTTCCGTTTGGACGGTCACAATCCAGTCTAAAAGCCAACCCAAATATGAGTACAACTGGTACTGGCCATAGGCAGGATCGTCTTCGGCAAGGTGAGCTTCAAACTCGTCCTCATCAACATCGAGCAGGGTGCCGAGGACAAGGCGCAGACTGTTGATCGACCGCATGAGTGCATCAAGCTCATCTGCCGACAGCACAATGCTGTCGGAGTTCGTTTCGCGCTCAAGCAACGAAGTCGTGAGCGAGAGTGATGCAAGCCGCGACGACAACAATTCATCGCGCATCAGTCGCTGGTATTCCTGTTCGTGTTGTTCATCTTGGTGATATGCAGCAGGGAAGAGTCGTCGAGCAATGTCGCTTGAAGAGTCGTGCATCAACATGTCTCGTAATTGATCAAGAAGTCCATTGAGCGTTGTTCGATCACTTGCATCGATGTTCAACGAATACGACGTTGCGTCAAGTCGAGTTACTGGGCCTTTATTTTTTCGAGCCACGACTAAGCATCTTCTCGTTGCATGGTTGCCCATAAACCATGTTCGTGAAGTCGGTACACATCGAACTCTGCGTGTTCTCGAGTACCGGAAGAAACCACTGCGCGTCCCTTGTTGTGAACATCGAGCATCAACTCAGTTGCTTTTTCCAGGCTGTAGCCAAAAAGTTTCTGTAAGACCAAAGTCACATACGACATCAAATTGATCGGGTCGTTCCACACCAGAACGATCCATGGACGGTCAGTATCGGGGGAAGTATTTGTGCCCGCATCAATAACCTCTGCTGGTCGTACATCAGTACTCAACGGACGATGTAATGGCACACCGACATTCTGCCGTGAAACACGGTGCGTTTCGCTCGTGTATGGCCGCTCCGATTGGTAGCCACTCGGTATGAGCCGTAGCCTAAGTCCGTGGCCCTCGACGTTCGACCAGTTATTCCATCACGGTTTTTTGGCCATAAGTCCCGTGGTGCTGCTCCTTCCTCGCTTATTGGGGCATACATCGCATTGATGAAACTTCGTGTTGTCGAACTATTGCTCGTGACCACGGTTCCGACGATGGTGCTGGCCGAAGGAGGTTGGCCATCTATTCAACTCATGGCGATCACTCTTATTGGCGGAACGCTGGCAGCTGGCGGAGCGAATGCAATCAATATGTACATCGATCGTGATATCGACAAACTTATGGTGCGAACGCAAAATCGCCCACTAGTTACGGGTGCGTTGACCCCTCGAGCAGCGATGATTTTTGCCATTGCGCTTGAAATCGTGGCCTTTCTGGTGTTGTGGGCTGGAGCCAATTTGCTCGCTGCAGTGTTAGCCGTGTCGGCGACATTGTTTTATGTGTTTGTCTATTCGTTATGGCTGAAGCGAACGAGTAAGCAAAACATCGTGATTGGTGGTGCTGCCGGCGCAATGCCGGTGTTGGTTGGTTGGGCGGCAGTAACGAACTCGCTTGGCTGGGCGCCAGTGGTGTTATTCGTCGTCATTTTTCTGTGGACACCACCACACTTTTGGGCGCTTGCCATTCGACATGCAGACGATTACAAGGCGGCAGGGGTGCCGATGATGCCGGTAGTGGTTTCGTTGGAGCGAACCATTCGCTCGATGACAACGTATGCAGTCCTACTTACCCTGTCCACCCTTGTTCTTGTGCCCGTTGCCGACCTTGGTTGGGTTTATGGAATTACAGCAATGGTATTTGGGGTGGCTTTTGTCATTGGGTCTGTTCGGCTGGGAAGTGATCCTTCCCCCAAGCGTTCGATGCGACTGTTTACCTTCTCCATTACTTACGTCACGGCAGTTTTCGTTGCACTGACCGTGGACGTGCTTCTGCGTTAGGAACAATTGCACAAACGAGGGGAAGTCGGGCGCAAGCCCCTGCCATTGTTAGTGTCTAGTTCGTTATGACCACGGTCAATCTGCCATCCACGTTGGGTGCCGAGGCCACTGCCGACTCAGGTTTTCTGGGATCGGTGGCTGCTTGGCTCACCACCACCGATCACAAACGAATCGGTCGACTCTTCATTGGTACTGCCGCACTTTGGCTACTTGCATTCGTTGGAGTTGCATCCTTGTTGGGATTCGAGAGAATCGACAGCAAGTCATTCACGCTAAATGAGGGAATGATGACGCAGTTGTTTGCGGCGTCAAAGACACTCGCATCGTTTGGTGTCATGGTTCCTCTCATGCTTGGTCTTTCCCTTGCACTTGCACCAACACAAGTTGGTTCACGCTCGGTCATGTTCGCGCGCAATGCCATGTTGGGCTTCTATTTGTGGGCAATTGGAAGCGCAGTCGTCGTTGCTTCTCTCATTGGTAATGGCGGACCAGGTGGCGGAAACGCACAAATGGTTGACCTATATCTATTGGGTCTTGCACTGGTGATGCTTGGCCTGCTCGCGGCAGCAGTCAGCGTTGTTGCAACAGTATTGAGTGCGCGAACCGCCGGAACAGATCTCGCAGATGTCCCATCATTTGCCTGGTCTTCAATGATTGGGTCAATCAGTCTTGTTCTTACGCTCCCCGTTGCGCTTGGAACATTGATTTATGTTGCTGTTGATCACCACTACACACGTGTTGCCTTTGAGGCGAATGTGGGCATTATGAAGTGGCTCGGCTGGTCAATGTCGCAACCACAAACATTTTTGTATGTCATTCCTGCAATTGGAATTCTCGCCGAGCTAGCACCTGCTGTTGCGCGCAGAACACAGCCACTCCGCGGAGGCATTTTTGTTGGAGTGGGACTTATTTCGGTAGCGCTTCTTGGTTCGGTAACACAAACAGTGCATGGTCTTGCCTGGACGGGAACACTGACCGACAAAGTAAAGAGCTTTGTGCCGTACGCACTGTTTAACCTGCTTCCAATTCTTGGTGTTGTCATTGTTCTCGCACTTGCATTGTTTGCATTGAAATCCGATTCCATCAAAATGATCGCACCATTTATCCCGGCGTTTCTTGGTGGCGGAATGATTCTCACTGCAATGCTCGGAAATGCGTTGCAATTGATTTCAAGCGCAAACCTTGCTGGAACCGTTTTCGAAGAGGGTGTACTGGTGTACATCAGTTACGGAACCGTGCTCGTTGCCTGGAGCGCAATTGCGTTTTGGGGACCAACGTTGTGGGGTCGCATGTTGCCCGCAACGGCTGTTGCAGGAATCGGCGCCCTTGGTTTTGTTGCAACAGTGCTTGCAGCGCTGCCAATGTACATCGCCGGTTTTGCTGATCAGCCAGCCGACTCAGTTAAGGATTTTGATTATTCAGGTCCAGCAAGTTTGTGGAATGCAGTATCGACAGCAGGCCATGCTTTGTTTGCGCTATGTGTAGTCGTAGCAATAGTTACTGCCATTAAGAGTTTTGCAACAGGTGAACGTGTTGCAGGAAATCCTTGGATTGATGGGGGTGCACAATGACCGCCGCAGTTGATCGCGTATTGCCAGCAGGTCCTGCAACTGCTGCACGCCACCCACTGTTTATTGCTACAGGTGCGGTGGTTGCTGCTGGCACCATGTTGATGTTCGGCATGTTGGCCGTGTGGTTCAAGTTCCGAGACGCATCACCATTGCGTGTTGGCAGGAACAACAAAATGATTCATGATTGGCTTCCTGCTGATTTGAAGATTCCAGAAGTTGCAGCGAACACACTTGCGATCACCATGGTGATTGCGGCAATTATGGGTCAATGGGCGGTGTACTCGGCAGCCCGCAAAGATTCACAGCACACCACACTTGCATTGTTCATTACTGGAGTGATTGGTGTTGCAGCGGTTAACGCACAAGTAGCGATTTACAAGCAGATGGGTGCTGTGCTTGCTGATGGCGCTTATCAAACAATGTTTTATGCAATTACTGGAACAATGCTCGTGCTCATGTGCACTGGTATTGCGTTCTCGCTTGTTGCAGCGTTCCGCGTGTTGGGTGGCCGAGTTGCTGATCGTGCAGTAGTCACCGCACACGCCATGTATTGGTACTTCCTCTCCACAGCGTTTATTGCGTTGTGGTTCGTCGTGTACGTGCAGAAATAGGTAGCGCAATGTTTTCAACCGGATCCAAATATTTCTTCGGAATCACGCTTCTTGGAGCGATTGCATTTGCTGTGTACATGCTTCTCATTGGCGAGTCCGCAATTGGTGGCACTGCACTACTTGGTCTCGTAAGTGCAACTGCCCTGCTCACCGGGTTGGTTCTATTTACTCGCGATGGTTCGAGCGGCGAAGATGGCGTTGCCGCATCTACTGCAACTCCAACAAGTTCCATTTGGCCACTGATTGCTGCTGTAGGCGCAACATTGTTGCTCGTTGGAACGATCACTTCTACGGTGGTGACGCTGCTTGGTGTGGTGTTATTGCTCGCAGCACTTGTTGAATGGTCAGTTCTGAGTTGGTCAGAGCGCGCCTCAAGCGATGTGGCATTCAATGCTGCGTTGCGCAAGCGCCTGCTGAATCCAATTGAGTTCCCTGTTATTGCAGCTGTGGGTCTTGGGGTCGTCATTCTTTCGTTTGCTCAAATAACGCTTGCTGTTGAAAAGAGCACCGGCGCAATTGCATTCATTGTTCTTGGATCGCTTGTGCTTGCAGCTGGCGTGTTGTTTTCTGTTCGGCCAGGCTTGAAGCGCGGCCTGGTTACAGGAATCTGTGTAGTAGGAGCAGTTGGAATTGTGGCCGCTGGTATCGCAGGTGCAGGAGTGGGAATGCGCGAAGAACTTGTTCACGCAAAAGAAGAGGGCCACTACATGCATCAAGAGTGTGGTGCAGAGAAATCAAAATACTTTGACAAACTTCCGTTAGAAGGCGTGTCGGCAACATCCAGTGTGGACACACACATTGACCTCATTGATGGAAAGCTTGTTGCATCGGTACAAGGAATCGCAGGGGATCAAGAAACGATCACCGTTCCACGTTCTAATCCAACCAACATCGTGTTCCGGAACAAAACCGATGGAGAATATCGATTGGTTGCAAATTTGGGCAGCAAGATGGTTGCCGATGGCGTGAAGGAAGATGTGGTGCAATGCACCCAGCTCATTGAAAAAGGCTTTGAACAATTGCTGATTCTCAATATCCCTAAGCCAGCAGAAGCCGGAAAGCCTTTCACGCTCACCGTTCCAGGACTTGCCGGACAAAGCATTGAGGTGATTGTGCCGTGAGACACCAAAACACAACTGAACACGTAACCAGTGGCGTCAATAGGCTTGCGGGTATGCGTCGTCGAGTAGTTGGAGCGGTATCGGGTATTGCGAGTGCAATGTTCCTTGCTGGTTGCGCAACGAATGCACCGCAAGACACGTTCCAGCCAAAAGGACCAAACGCAAAGATCATTGACGATCTACAGAAGCCAGTTTTCGCGGTAGCAGGAATTATTGGTGTCATCGTTACCGTCGCGGTGATCATGGCGGTCATTAAGTTCCGCGACAAGGGTCAGCCAATTCCACATCAGTCGCACGGCAACCCTGCGTTGGAAATCACGCTGACGATTATTCCTGCACTCATTTTGACCGTTGTTGGTGTGTTCACATTCCGCACGGTGTTTGATCTTGCAAAGACCGATGACACGGAAATGATTATTAACGTCACAGGTCAGCAGTGGTGGTGGGAGTACGACTATCCAGTGCAAACTGAATACGGAATCACGAAACCGATTATTACCTCGGGTCAATTGGTTATTCCTGCTGGTACCAAAGTGTTGCTGCGTCAAACGAGTCGCGACGTCATTCACTCATATTGGATTCCAGCCTTGAACGGTAAGCGTGACGCTGTTCCTGGACGTGTGCACCTCAACCGAATTGAAGCAGATAAGCCCGGAATTTATGCAGGTCAATGCACCGAGTTCTGCGGTCTGTCGCATGCCAACATGCGCATGGAAGCTGTTGCACTGAGCAAAGAAGATTTCGCAAAGTGGGTGGCAAACCAGCTGAAGCCATACACGCCACCTGCCGAGAACACACTTGCCAAAGAAGGCGAAACCGTGTTCATGAACCAGTGTGTTCGATGCCATCAGGTGAACGGCATGAAGCGTGCAGACGGCACACCGGTTATCGCAGCGCCTGATGAAAGCGTTGTTTCTGGTGCCGCCCCGAACCTGTCGCACCTCATGACACGCAACACATTTGCCGGCGCCACATTTGATTTGTTGAACAAGTCATGCCGCGAAGATGTATGGAATGCCGACTCCGAGTCATTTGGTGCCAAGTATCTGAGTGGTGTGAGCGAAGAATGTTTGAATCAGAAGGATTTGCGTGGCTGGTTGCGCAATGCTCCGGCGATGAAGCCAATGTATGCAAACCCAGCATTGCTCACCAGCACCGGTGGCAAGTATCGCGGTATGCCAAATCTTGGACTCACGGAAGCCGACATTGAAAAGCTTGTCGCCTACCTGTTGACGCTGAAGTAATTAGGGAGAATCATGGCCATTATCGAGCGTCCTGTAACAACTGAAGAAGTAGCAACAGTTGCAACACCAAGCACTTCGCTTGGTGCACTGAAGCGTCCAGTTGCCACAACGGGTTGGAAGTCGTGGTTGTTCACCGTGGATCACAAGAAGCTCGGCATTATGTACTCAGCTGCAGCGCTGTTCTTCTTCATTGTTGGTGGACTCGAAGCAGTTCTCATTCGTTTGCAACTTGCTGCACCGAATGGAAAAGTGCTGAACGCAGACTTGTACAACCAAATGTTCACCATGCATGCCACCACCATGGTGTTCTTGTTCGTCATGCCTATGGCGGCTGGTCTTGCCAACTATTTCATTCCATTGCAAATCGGTGCACGTGACGTTGCGTTCCCTCGTCTGAATGCCTTCAGTTTCTGGGCGTTTCTGTTTGGTGGAATCTTCCTCAACCTTGCATGGTTCCTCGGTGGTGCAGCAGACGGCGGTTGGTTCATGTATGCACCAAACTCGGGACCAATTTTCTCTCCAAGCCACGGAATTGACTTCTGGGCTCTAGGTCTTCAGATCACCGGTATCGCATCGCTGGTTGGTGCAGTAAACCTCATTACGACGGTGCTCAATATGCGTGCACCGGGAATGAAGTTGATGCGCATGCCGATCTTCACCTGGATGCAGTTGGTGGTGCAGTTCCTCTTGTTGTTTGCAGTTCCGGTTATCACCGTTGCATTGTTCCTGTTGTCATTCCAGCGCAACTTTGGTGCGACATTCTTCGACGTTGCTGCAGGTGCCGACCCATTGCTTTGGCAGCACCTCTTCTGGATTTTCGGTCACCCTGAGGTGTACATCTTGATCCTGCCTAGCTTCGGCGTTATTTCTGAAGTGTTGCCGGTGTTTTCGCGCAAGCCACTATTCGGATATCCGTTTGTGGTGTTCTCGGGTGCAGCGATCGGGTTTGTGGGTTGGGGTGTGTGGGCCCACCACATGTTCGCTTCTGGACTCGGACCAGTTTCTGTTGCGGTGTTCTCCATTTCAACCATGGCGATCGCGGTTCCGACGGGTGTAAAAATCGTGAACTGGACGATGACTATTTGGGGCGGAAAACTTCAGTTCACAGTTGCCATGAAGTTCGCCGTTGGACTCATTGTGTTGTTCACCATCGGTGGTCTGTCAGGTGTAACGCACTCCGTTGCTCCGTCTGACACGCAGCAGACCGATACGTACTACATCGTTGCGCACTTCCACTACGTGCTGTTTGGTGGAGCAATCTTTGGTTTGTTCTCTGGCTTCTACTACTGGTGGCCAAAGGTGTTCGGCAAATTGCTGAATGAAAAGTTGGGAACGTGGAACTTCTGGTTGATGGTCATTGGTATGAACATGACTTTCGGTCCGATGCACATTCTTGGCCTGCAAGGTCAGCCACGTCGTATGTACCAGTGGACAGAAGCACGCGCAGGTGAAGGTTTCTTCAACTTGGCATTCTGGAACATGTTCGCCTCAATTGGTTCACTCGTACTCACCATTGGCGTGTTGTTGTTCCTCATCAACATCGTGATCACCGCACGCAACGGCAAGGTTGCACCGCTTGACCCGTGGGATGCTCGAAGCTTGGAGTGGATGACCACCAATCCTCCAAAAGAACACAACTTCGACAGCATTCCTACGGTTTCGCACCTGGATGAATTCTTCCACCGCAAGTATGAAGAAGACGCCAATGGTCAAATGGTGAAAGTGAAGACCGGTGAACAAGTGTTGAAAGAGTTGGAAGATAACGCCGACGCTCACATTCATATGCCATCGCCTTCATATTGGCCAATTGTGCTTGCCGCTGGCTTGCCAGTTATCGCTTTCGGCGTGATCTATTCCATTCCAATCGCAATTTTTGGTGGTGTGATTGTGTTATTCGGTTGCTACGGATGGGCTATTGAGCCATCCACTGCACCTGATGACGATTTTGATCCACCGGTAACAACAAAGGATGTGGTTCACGTTGGCTGAGAACGCAGTAGTGACAGCAGATAGCCACGCAGATTCGCATGGCGCGGCGCACACAAGCACGGGTTTGTCAAACAACAAACTGGGCATGTGGTTGTTCCTTGGCTCAGAGTGCCTGTTGTTTGGTGGTCTGATTTCGACATACATGTTGTATCGCGGTCGTGTAGGCGAGGGTCCTCGTCCATCGCAAGTCTTTGACATTCCATTTACCTCGGTCAGCAGCTTCGTGTTGTTGATGAGCTCACTCACGATGGTGCTTGCTGTATCAGCAGCGCACAAGGGTGACGATCGCAATACGCACCTGTGGGTCACAGTTACCGCATTGCTTGGAGCAACATTCGTTGGTGGTCAGGTATATGAATTCACCGCGTTCTATAACGAGGGAATGGGCTTCACAACCAGCCTGTTCTCCTCAAGTTTCTACGTACTCACGGGATTCCACGGAGTTCACGTGACCGTCGGAATCATCATGCTCATGTCTACCGTTGGCATTCTGAAGCGTTCCAAGGTGCCTGGCAGCAAGGCCGAAACCGTAGAAATGATCGGCCTGTATTGGCACTTTGTGGACGTTGTTTGGATCATCATTTTCACTCTCATTTACCTAATTCCGGCATAAACATGACAACTGAAACACATTCATCAACTGAGCACGGCATGTCCAACGCGGGATATGTGCGAATTGCTGCAATTCTTGCCGCGATCACCGCACTTGAAGTAGCTACGTACTACGTCGACTTCGGCGCACTGTTTTTGCCATCCCTGTTAATCATGATGGCAGTGAAGTTTTATATCGTGGTGAGTTTTTTCATGCACCTCAGATACGAAAACAAACTGTTCTCATGGGTGTTCTACGCAGGTTTGTTTTTGGCAATGATCGTGTATGCAATTTTCCTCGCGACCTTCCATTTTTTCTCATAACCCGAAAATGTGAATGGCGAACCACATATGTTCGCGTTGGTAAACCCTGATCCTTGGAGATTCCAACTCCATGTTGAAGTTTGGGTGTTAGTCATTGCGGTTGTGGCGAGCTATATCTATGCCGTTCGAGTCATTGGACCCCGCGTAGTTACAGACGGAAAAGTAATTACACGAAAGCAACTGTGGGCCTTTATCGCCGGAGCGATATTGCTGTGGCTGGCTTCAGATTGGCCAGTTCATGACATTTCAGAAGAGTATTTGTACTCAATGCACATGTTTCAACACATGCTGTATTCGTACTTCATGCCAGCGCTGATGCTGATTGCAACACCGAAGTGGCTCTACGATCTCATTTTTGCAAGTGATCGCTCGCGCAGAGCAGTGAACTTTTTAACTAAGCCAGTAATTGCCGGCCTGTTGTTCAACTGCGTAATCATGATTACGCATATTCCGCAGATGGTGAATAGAAGCGTGTCCAATGGCCCACTGCACTACTCGCTGCACATCCTTGTGGTGGTTTCTGCACTGTTGATGTGGTCCCCAATTTGTAGTCCTGATCCAACTCGCCGTATTGGGTATGGCGGAAAGATGATCTACCTCTTCCTCATGTCGGTGGTTCCTACCGTTCCTGCAGCGTGGCTTACATTTGCCGAAGGCACGGTGTACAAGCATTACGACATTGCTGTACGTGTGTGGGGGCTATCGGTGACGACCGATCAGCAACTTGCGGGTGCCATTATGAAACTCGGTGGATCAATTTTCCTGTGGACTGTTGTTGTGGTGATCTTCTTTAGGCGGTTTATTGGCAATTTCTTTGCTGAAGCGAATTATGCGGCTAAAGCAAAAGGAAGCAGCAGTAGTAGCTAGTTCCAGCGGAACAACTTGAATGCGCCCAGTTGGGCCACGATTGCCCAACCAAGTAACACCACTAAAGAGGATGCGCCATAAGTCGATGTCGCTGAAAAGACATCTCGCATCACATCGGCAAGTGCACCAGATGGCGTAATTCGTCCCACCCACTGCAACCATGACGGAAGATCCTGGAGAGGAAACACGATTCCGCCAACTAAGAGCAGCACTAAATACAGGGCATTTTGTGCTGCCAGGTTTACTTCGCCGCGCAACCGTCCGGCAAGGGAAAGTCCAATGCCCGAAAAGGCGAGTGTTCCGAGTGCAATCGCAAGCACCAACTTGGCAAGGTTGAGCGCACCGAGGTCTGCACCAAAGAGGGAGGCGAGTCCAACGAGCAGAATCACTTGCACAATTTCGACAACGAGAACAGAGAGTGCTTTTGCCAACACCAGCCGAGGAACGCCAAGTGGGGTTGCGCCTAGGCGTTTGAGGACGAGGTACGAACGTTCAAAACCCGTTGCAATACCAAGGCTGACCATGGCGGTGGACATGATTGCCAAGGCAATGATTCCGGGTAGCAAAAAGTTGATGCTGGTTTGATCGCCTGTAGGAAGAATGTCGACATTGCCAAAAAATGCAAGCAGCAACACAGGGATACCAAGAATGAGTAGTAACTGCTCGCCGTTGCGAGCAAGTACCCGTAGTTCACAAGCCAATTGAACACGAAGTAATTTCATGATGCAGGCTCCGTTGTAAGTCTCCTGAACACGTCGTCTAGGCGTTGTGATCCGGCGCCAATGTCACCTATCTCGACATTGTTGGCTTTTGCCCAGTCAGTGAGTTGAACGATGACTCGTGCGTCACTCGTGCCAGCAATGGTGAATTCGTGCTGTCGGGTTTGTTCAACCGTAAATCCAAGAGTTGTTGAAAGAGAGTGCATGTCAATCAGCGAACTTGATCGGAATCGAATTTCTTCACGGCCCGAACGCAATTCATGCAATGTTCCCGAAGCGACAACACTCCCGCGATGGAACACGAGTACATCATCGGCAATGCGTTCAGCTTCGTCAAGTTCGTGTGTAGCAACAATGACGCAGCAACCGGCATCTCGCAATTCGCGGATGATAGAGCGAACGAGATCGCGGCCGTTCACGTCAATTCCCGATGTTGGTTCATCAAGAAAAATAATTTTGGGAAGTGCAGCAAGTGCAAGCGCTAATGAGAGCCGCTGTTTTTCTCCACCAGACAACCTTCGGTATGTCGTGGTTGCAACATCACGCAGTCCAACACGGGTAATTAGCGCACTGGCATCGACACCATTTCCATACAACGCGCAGTATTGCTGAACCAATTCGCCAACTCGCGCTGACGGATAGATACCACCATCTTGCAACATGATTCCCATTAAACGATTGAGTTGCTTACGTTGCAGAAATGGATTGAGCCCGAGTACCTGAATTGAACCTGCGGTTGGCGAAAGAAAGCCTTCACACGCTTCGATGGTGGAGGTCTTGCCCGCGCCATTTGGCCCAAGGATCACGGTGACTCGACCAGGTTGAGCGGAAAATGAGACGTGGTCTACGGCAGTGACATTGCCGTATTTGATGACGAGTTGCGAAACCGAAAGCCCAACACTCATAGACGTATTCAGCGCAGAACTCACGGTTCAACAGTACGCAAAGCAGGGCAGTGGCACAGGATCACACGGCTAACCTTGTGTCACCGTGATTGACATTCGTTTCCTCCGCAGTGAGCCCGACACCGTTCGTGAGCTGATGGCTCGGAGGAATAAGCCTGAATTGCTGGGCTTGCTCGACGAGGCTTTGGGCTTTGACGGCAGGATGCGAGAAATTACCGCTGAGCGTGACGCGATCCGCCAGCAGGTAAATGAGTTATCGAAACAGGTTGGCGCGCTTCGCCGAAGTGGGGACGACAAGGCTGCTGAAGGTCTACAGGCGCAAAGTAGGTCACTTGGCGAGAAAGAACAAGCGCTCGCAGCAGAGACCGATGAAGTGACTGCACAGCTTAAGGACGTGCTTCTTCGCCTGCCGAATATTCCTCATGCAGATGTTGTGGTGGGGTCAGATGATTCGCAGAACCCAACCATTACGGGACCAAACAATTTGCCAGCAACATTTCCTGAGCATCAACGTGTTGCGCACTGGGACACGGCGACCGCGCTTGGCATTCTCGACAACGAACGCGCAGTGAAAATCAGTGGCGCGATGTTTACGATGCAACGTGGAGCGGGAGCAACGCTTGCTCGTGCTCTGTGCCAGTACGCGCTCGATTGCAATGCAGATGCGTTTGAGGAAATTCGTCCACCATCACTTGTCAGCACCGCAACATTGACCGCTACAGGTCAGCTTCCCAAGTTTGCCGACGACGCATATTCAATGAGCAAAGACGATCTGTGGTGCATTCCCACCGCAGAAGCACCGCTCACATCAATTCACGCTGGCGAAGTGCTTGCCGAGGCCGAGTTACCAATTCGATACATGGCGCATTCAGCGTGTTATCGACGCGAAGCTGGTTCTGCCGGTAGAGACACACGCGGCATGCTGCGCAGTCATGAATTTGACAAAGTAGAGATTTTTGCAATTGCCACCCCCGAGGGTGCGCCGGCAATGTTGACCGAACTCATTACTCGCGTTGAGCGTGTTATTGCGAACCTCGGTCTGCCGTATCGAATTATTGAAATTTGCACTGGCGACATGGGTCAAAGTCATCACCGAAGTTTCGACGTTGAGGTCTATGCGCCGGGCTGCGATGCGTGGCTTGAAGTCAGTTCTGTTAGTTGGTTTAGTGATTACCAGGCACGTCGTGGCGACATTCGCATGAAGCGCACAGGCCAAAAGGGAACCGAGTTTGCACACACGCTGAACGCGTCTGCGCTAGCGGTCCCGCGTGTGTGGGCTGCAATTATGGAGAACTTCCGCCAAGAGGACGGCTCAGTTGTTATTCCTGCAGTGCTCCATCCGTACATGCGTGGCACAACCGTCATTCACCCTAAATAAGCGCCATGTCTTTACGTGACCGCCGTGTGCAGTACGAAACTGCGGGTCTTGAACGAAATGATCTAGACAACAATCCACTTGTTCAATGGCAACGTTGGTATGACCAAGCCGCAGAAGCTGCTGTTGCAGAACCAAACGCCATGACGTTGTCGACAATTGGCGTTGACGGTGGACCAGATTCGCGCATCGTGTTGGTTCGCGGTGTAGATGAAACGGGTTTTGCTTTTTATACCAACTACAACAGCGCCAAAAGCAAGCAGTTAGTCGAACACGCACAAGCCTCAGCAGTGTTTGGTTGGTTAGATTTGCATCGTCAGGTACGAGTGCGTGGAAGAGTTACCAGGCTGTCGGACCGAGTAAGCGATGAGTACTTTGCGTCACGACCACGTGAGTCTCAATTGGGTGCATGGGCTTCACCGCAGTCGCAACCGATTGCGAGTCGCGACGAGCTGATAAGCCGATTGGCCGAGGCAGAACAACGTTTTTTGGGGCGCGATGTTGAGCGACCGCCACATTGGGGTGGTTGGGTGTTGGCGCCACGCGAAATTGAGTTTTGGCAGGGACGACCAAGTCGCTTGCATGACCGCTTTCGCTACGCGTTGCAACCAGATGCTTCGTGGATTATTGAGCGTTTGGCCCCGTAAAACTTGCTGACGCATTCCACGTGTGCACTGCGCTTACGAGTCCATTAATGAGTGATTGAGTATGCGGTGTGAGATGTGGACCTTCCCAATCCCACCACAACGGACTTGCACCGCGCACGCGCGGAGGCAGCTCAATTTGCACTCCATGGTTGCGAACGCGGTTAACAGGATTATCCATGTGTTGTCCTGCAAGATCGACCGGAATGCGACCCAGATCATCAACAACGTTGTAAGCAGGAAGCGCTACTCGCAAGTGTTGTGCAACGTGCGTTGCTAGTCCACGGTTTCTGCCACCAAGTAGCAGGCTCGTGAAAAAACCTTGTCGACCAAAGCCGTGAATAGTGATGACGGTGTCGACGTGATTAATGAATTGAGACAGCGTTTCTGAATGCTGTGGGTCAATTCGATGAGACGGAACATGCCACTTCAAATCTGCTGGCTGGTGGATTCCGTAGTACGAACTTCCTGTTGCTTCGGCAGCGTGTTGGGCGATGATGTCGGTTGCTTCTTCTAACCCGCCCCCGTGAAATGCCATGAAACCAAAGGTTCCGCGCAGTTGGCACACTTCTTCAACATCGGGGTGAGCAAGCAGGTCGGCAAGCATTATCGGCGAGCCCTACGCGCAAGTTGCTTGATGCGATTCAGTCCAACGATCAACAGCGCTACGCCAATGATGAGGGCACAAATGAGCGCAAGACGAGATGCGCCTTGTTCTTGCAGCCACAACGAAACAGAGTTTTGCCAATTCTCCACATTGGACACGACGTTGCCAAGTGAACTGCGCTCACTGATTGCTCCATACCAATACCAGGTGAGATACGCGCCGGTGATGGCAATGAACCCAGCAGCAACTTTGTCGATATAGCGGAGGCTGCGCTTCAACACTCGCGACATTCCTGTTTTTGCAGCTGCAAGGGTGACAGTAAGTGCAGTGACCAAGAGCGACATGCCAAGCCCGTACATCACGATGCTGATGACACCAGAAGCGAAGCCATTAGTGCTGATAGAACCCAGAATTGCTGTGGTGAGCAAACCAATGGTGCAGCCAATGCTGGCGACCGCATAACCAACTCCGAAAATGAACATTGCTCGAGTGGAGTGGTCTTTTTTCGCACTTGGGAGAGACGTGGCAAATGATGGCTTCCACCCAAACAACATGGCGATACCTAAACCAATAAGTGCAACTCCAATTACAAACCCTGCATATTTTGCGTTGAGCTCAATCCATTGGGTAAACAGTCGCGAGATTGAACCAACAATGAGAAACACAACAAGAAATCCTGCGGAAACTGCAGCACTGACACGCAACGCGCGTTGCAATGGGGCTTTGGTGACGCTCTGGTTGGCGCCGTCAATACCCAAGAAGTACAACAAATATGCGGGTAGCAATACGAATCCGCAAGGGTTCACCGCTGCAAGCATGCCCAGCATGAAGCTGTAAGCAAAGTTTCCTTCAATCACGATGTCAGCAAAGATCATGATGCAAACCATTGAGCAATCAGCGACTCAAGTTTGTCGGAACTGATTTCACCTGCGACTTGATCAACAATGTTTCCGCTGCTGTCGATGAAGAGTGTGCTTGGTGCGGTAACCACGCCAAGTTCGCGGACGACTGTTCCAGACTGATCAAACACGATGGGGTAATTAATCCCGTACTTCTCGCCAAAAGCCTTGGCCATTTCTGGAGTGTCGTTCATGTTTAAACCGATAAATCGAACTTTGCTGTGAGTTTGCTGTGCCTGTGCAAAGGCAGGAATCTCGCGTCGACAGGGTTCGCATGTGGAGTACCAAAAGTTGAGAATGATGGGCGAGCCAACAAAGCTTTGTAAAGCGATGGTGTTGCCGTCGAGATCGGTTACGTCAACACTGGGTAGTTGTTTGCCCACAACGGGATCATTGGTGTCGAGCGATGGGTAGGGGACTTCGCCCGGAGTGGTCATTTGGGCATCTATTTTTGGTTCGCTGCTCGCACTCCATACCCATCCACCCACTGCGCTGATAGCGAGCACCGCGACAGCGATACGAAGGCGGGAACGAACAAAAGGCACAGAAGCAGGTTACCGATGGTGTTGAACCGCTTCGGGGCGCTGCTCCTGTGCCTTCTGACCGTTTGAACGAATGTGGGGGTTATGCAACGAGATGTGCGGGAATAGGAACTTCCTGCACAGCGGTGACTCGTACTGACTTGGTTACCGGTCGACCACGCGGACGCTTGGTGGCACATACCCGACCTTCTTCGAGTAGCTCACCACCCCAGACGCCCCACGGCTCGTTGCGCTCGAGTGCACCGTTAAGACAGTCAACCTTTGATGTGCATGTTGAACAAATTGCTTTCGCACGCTGAATGTCTACGAACTCTTCCGAGAAGAACAAGTACGACAATGTGCCATTGCCGTCGCTGCAGCGCTGTGCAGACAACATGATGATGTCGTCTTCGTGTTCGAGTGTGATGGTGGTCATTGCTCTTGCCTTTCTGTGTTGTTTGGATTGGCTTCACGTCGGAAAACGCTCAGGGGGGAAATAAAAAAGCCGCTGGGATTTCTCCCAGCGGCCTCTTGGCGTTCTCCGACGTGAAATCTGTTTACGTCGGGACTCCTAAGAGGCCTTTGGCCGGACGCTTCGTGAAACCTTTTGTAAATTTCGCGAATCCGGCCTGCATATAAAACCAGCGTGACGCATTCGCGTTCACGGTTGCCACGGTCGCGTACGCGCGCGAGTCAGCATTGACTGCCGACAAACGTGAAGCGAGATTGCGTAACAACATGGACTTGTAGCCAACCATGCCAAATTGCAAATAGCAAGCGATTTAACGCGAGTGCCACCAAGTCCAATGCTGGATAGGGTCAGAGAGCATGTGGAGGCCTCAAGAACCCGTACCTTTGCCGCAAGCGGGCAGGACTTTCTCCACCAGCCGCCGTGTGCGATTAGGCGATGTCACGCCAAAAGGCCGGCTGCGCCTCGATGCCACTGCTCGGTACTTGCAAGACATTGCCAATGACGATGCAGTGGATGGCAATTACCCAGACATTCATGGTTGGGTGGTGCGTCGCACCGAAATGTGGGTGTATCAATTTCCAACGTACATGACCGATATTTCACTGACCACATGGTGTGGTGGCTATGGGTCGCATTGGGCAGAACGTCGAACGCACATTGTTGGCGCAGATGGCGCCCGCATTGAAACTGCCGCGTTGTGGGTACACGTGAACATGCAGACGTTGAAGCCAGAGCCGCTTCCAGAAGGCTTTATTCCCTTAATTGCAGAGTCGAGTGGTGGCCGAAAAGTGCGCTCAAACTTTGTTGTTGGAAAATCACTACCTGAATTAACGGCACTCGACGCAACAAGTGAGTCATGGCCAGTTCGATTTGCAGATATGGATGCAGTTGGCCACATGAATAATGCTTCCTACTGGATTGCAGCCGAAGAGTATTTGTCGAAACATGGCGAACTTCGCGCACCAATGCACGCAGTAGTTGAGCATCATCTGTCGGTTGACCCGGGGAATGACATTCGCTTAGTCACGCAACACATGGATGATCGAGTGATCATTCGCCATGTATTGGGCGGTGATGCAGTTGCTGCGGTGACGCAGTTAGTGAAGTTGCCCCAGTAGTTACGAGATGCGAACGTATTCGCGCACACCATCGCGAACAGTAAATGAAAACTCACCAGCAATACGCAAGTGC
>JBEAOI010000126.1:0-8603 GCA_041165005.1 Actinomycetota bacterium | reverse complement strand
TGCTTCAACATTTGACCGACCTTCGGAAGAACACACGCACATTGCCGAACTCACCATTGAGAAAGCAAAGCGCATGGTGGAAATGGGTGAAGACGTTGTCATTATTTTGGACGGCATTACACGTTTGTCACGCGCATACAACTTGGCTGCACCAGCAACTGGGCGAATCATGTCGGGTGGTATCGATGCTGGTGCCTTGTACCCACCAAAGAAGTTCTTCGGTGCTGCTCGCAACGTTGAAGAAGGCGGAAGCTTGACCATTTTGGCTACTGCGCTTGTTGAAACGAACAGCCGCATGGACGACGCCATCTTTGAGGAATTCAAGGGAACCGGCAACATGGAGCTTCGTCTTGACCGCAAGGTTGCAGAGCGTCGTATCTATCCAGCGATTGACGTTGATGCATCAAGCACCCGTCACGAAGAGTTGCTCTTCGAGCGCAAGCAATTGCAGATGGTGTGGAAGTTGCGTCGAGTTCTTAGCGGACTTGCTGCAGACGGAAACGCAGCACCAGGCCTTGAGTTGTTGATTGATCGCTTGAAGACATTCAAGAACAATGACGACTTCTTGAACGAAATCGCCAAGCAGCCAACTGCATAAGTGTCTGACGCTCGCCTTCGTATGGCGGCGTCGCAATGCGGCGCCGATACCGCTTCATTTGAACCGGTTGAGTTTCCATTTGGGCATGCTGCGTTAAGCGGCAAGCAAGGTTGGGTGTATGTAGCCGAGCAACATTCGCGTGCGCTTAGCCCTGCGTTGTTGTGGGCAGGTAAACACGGTGTTGATTCACTGAACGTCTTGAGCGAAATCGATGCCGATGTGCTTGCACGTCGTGCACCATTGTTCAATTTCGACATCACCGTGTGGGGTGTGAGCAACGGTCAGGTGACACGTGCAGTTGCAGCGCAACCACTTGTGCAAGTGAATGTTCCCGATTCACACGAACGACTTGCGTTAATGATTGAAACCTCTGGTGCCGATGTGGTGCGCGAACATGGTTTGCTTACCGGCGAAGTGATGGGTCTAGAAGTGTGCCGAGTGTTGAACGATGACGCTGGCGATGAAGCTCGGCTAGAAATTGGCGTTGGTGCTCATGATCGTGAAACCTTTCAGCTCGTGCATGGCCGTGATGCAACGGTTGAGTCACTCGCGCGAGTGGCAGGAATTGTTCGTGATCACCGCACTGAAGGTGCTGTTCCACACCCGCTGAACAGGCTCGCGCCAGAGCGAATGTTGCGTCACCGAATTGTGCTTTCACCCGAATTGGTGGGTGCACAGCAACTGCAACCAGTAGAGCCGCCGATTATTCGCATGAATGTGAAAGATGAAATGCCGTGCGTTGCAGTTGGTTCACTTCCTGGTGGAGCTCCAGTTGTGGTGGTGTGCACCGCTTCGATTGATGTTGACGTTGTGGCCTTTGGCGCAGATGCTCGTTTGCGCACCTCGCCAGATGCAGAACTACTGATTGCAACTCATGCAAACAATGTGACCCCGTCGCTGCGCAAATTGGCACAGTCGTTGCGCAATCCTGCGCGTTTCGTTGAAGTTTCCCCAGTTCGCCGTTAATTTGCCCGTAGCCTAAACATCGTGTTTGAACGCCTCTCCCAAATTGAAGCCGAGTATGTGGCTCTTGAGGAAAGTCTTGGCACTGCTGAAGTTCTGAACGACCAGAACAAATTGCGCGACGCTTCGCGCAGGTACAAACAGCAGACCCCATTGGTGCAGTGCATTCGCGAGTACAAGGACGCAGAAGGTAACGCCGAAGCCGCTCGCGAACTGATGGCCGATGCCAAGGGTGCAGAGCGTGAACAGCTGCAAGCAGAATTGGATGCTGCGATTGAACGCATCGCCGAACTTGAAGCCCAGTTAAAGGTGCTGCTCCTTCCTGCAGACCCAAATGACGGCAAGAACATCATCGTGGAAATTCGCGGAGCAGAAGGTGGCGAAGAAGCCAACTTGTTTGCCCACGACCTGTTTGACATGTACAGCGCATGGGCGCTGCGCAATGGCTGGTCGGTTGAAGTGATGTCACTTGATAAATCGCCAATGGGTGGCATTAACCAAGTGACCATGCTGTTTAAGGGCGACACGGTATGGACACGGATGCGTTTTGAAGGTGGCCCGCATCGCGTGCAACGTGTTCCGGTTACAGAAGCGCAAGGTCGTATCCACACTTCGTCGGCAACAGTCATGGTTATGCCAGAAGCCGAAGAAGTCGATGTGTCAATTGACGAAAAAGACTTGCAAATTGATGTGTATCGCGCAAGCGGTCCTGGTGGTCAGGGTGTAAACACCACCGACTCCGCAGTGCGCATTACTCACAAGCCTTCGGGAATCGTTGTTGCAATGCAAGACGAGCGTTCGCAGTTGCAAAACCGTTTGCGCGCAATGACCGTGTTGCGTTCGCGATTGTTGAAGCAGCGCGAAGAAGAACAAGCAGAAAAGATGTCTGCAGAGCGTAAAGCTCAAGTGGGTAAGGGTGGACGTGGCGAAAAGATTCGCACCTACAACTTCAAAGAAAATCGCATTACCGATCACCGCATTGGTTTCACTCTGTATCAGTTGCAAGATTTCTTGGCGGGCAACGTTGACCCAGTCGTGGATGCGTTAACGACGCAGTTCCAGATTGAGCAGTTGGCTGGCGCCGCAAACGACTAATCGCACCATGACACCCGAAGACGCGGTGACATGGAGCGAAATGCTCGCTGAAACAACCGAGCAACTTGGTGATGCCAACGAAGCACGGTGGTTGTGTGAGCACGCAAGTGGATTAGACGGTGAAGAATTTCGTCAATCGCAGCACGAGTTCGTAACGACGGCAATGGCAAAGCAATTGCACGACATGGTTCGGCGTCGGTTAGGTGGCGAGCCGTTGCAATACGTGATGAAGCGTTGGGCGTTTCGACACCTAGATGTACTTGTGGATCAGCGCGTGCTCATTCCAAGGCCAGAAACCGAACTGTTAGTTGAAGTTGGTTTGTCTATTGCCAACGAACGACTGCAGAACATAGATTGCCCGCTCAACATTGTCGATTTGGGTACGGGAAGCGGAGTAATCGGGCTCTCGATGGCGCATGAACTACCTCTTGGCAAAACCAATGTGTGGCTAACCGATCAGTCGAGTGATGCGCTCGATGTTGCGCGCGGCAATCTGGTGGGCGTTGGCCAAAAGGGTGGCGGGGTTCGACTTGCACTTGGCAGTTGGTGGAATGCGCTTGATGGTTCGTTGAAAGGCGCAATTGATATTGCATTATGTAATCCTCCATATATTGCTCACAACGATGACGAAGTTGCGACAGATGTGCATGCATGGGAACCACACTCAGCTTTGTACGCAGACGACAACGGCCTCGCAGATATTCGCGATGTGATTAGTGGTGCAACGACATGGTTAGCAAACAAAGGTTGGCTGGCGCTTGAAATTGGCTATCAGCAGGGCGCCGATGTTCGTGCGTTGTTAGAAAATGCAGGACTTGTGCATGTTGAAATTCGTCGCGACTTAGCGGGCAGAGACCGGATCGCGTTAGCGCAACGACAAACTGCGTCGTAGAAAATCCAGTTGGTGGAGCAGCAGGTTTTCTGCAACAACCTCTTGCGGCGTCATGTGTGTAACGCCAACGAGCGGTAAAAACTCATGAGGCTTACCAGCATGCAATAACGCAGTGGTGAGTTCTAACGAGTGTGCTGCCAGCACGTTGTCGTCAGCAAGTCCGTGAATGATGAGTAGCGGGCGAGTCAGGTTTTTCGCATCGTGCAACAGTGAAGAAGTGATGTACGGCTGTGAGTCGTGTGCAGGGTTGCCCAAATATCGCTCGGTGTAAAACGTGTCGTACAACTTCCACTCGGTAACTGGTGCCCCAGCAATAGCAGCGTGAAAGTGTTGGGGTGCTCGAAGCACTGCAAGCGCTGCCAGGTATCCACCAAAGCTCCAACCACGAATTGCCACTCGTGTTGTATCTGCGCACGGAGCGATTTCGGGTAAGCAGTGAAGAACTTCGATCTGATCGTTCAGCACAGTTGTTGCAAGATCGTGATACACCTCGCGTTCCCAGTCACTGCCTCGACCAGGTGTTCCGCTTCCATCGGCAATCACGACACAGAAACCTTGATTAGCAAACCATTGGGCTGCGGTGAATGCCATGCTGCTTGCGACTACTCGTTGTGCATGTGGCCCACCATATGGGTCGAACAGAACGGGAAGCGCAGAGCCGTCGTGGTTCTCTGGCAGCACAATTGCAGTACTGATGTTTCGTTTACCTACGCGATGGAACGAAACATTGACGCTGAGTAGCGACTGCTCGGCATTGTTTTGCAATTCGTGGTGGTTATTCACCATGGTGCGCGAGCGTGGGTGGTGCATGGTTGCACTGCGAACCACAATGGTTTCACCGCCAATTGCAACACTGTGAATCCCGTCGCCTTGGGTGAGTTGAACCAGTTCCTGAGTTGCGAGGTTCACCTTCCAAGCATGCAAGACATGTGGTTGATCGATGGGGTTTCCAGAGAATGTCACGTGTTCGGAATGTGCATTCACAATTCCACGCACCTGGATGTGTGGGGGAGTCATCGCGTTGTTGTTGACTAAAACCGCACGAGCCCCGTTGCGTTCTCCGCACCACAGCAACTTGCCTTCAGCGATTAATGACGGACCACCAGCAACAAGTTCTACCCATTTGTCGTCGCGCTCAACATGAAGAGATTCCGTTTCACCAGTTGCAACGTGAACTTTGCGAATGTCGAGCAACTTTTGGTCACGAGACATCACCGATATGACTAGCCCTGCCTTACTCCACTGCACTGAGGTCAGATACTCAAAAGTTTCTGCGTCCCAGACAATGTTGGTTGAGCGTGCTTCTAAGTCAATGACGTGCAATGACGTGCGTGCATTACTCGTTCCTGCAAATGGATACCTGCGGGTTTGCGGTTCAACAGTTGGTTGCGAAGGGTCGGCAATGGTGATGAGTTCAATTGGAGAGTTGTCAACACGTTCCACCACGAGTGCATCGCTGTTGGGCGACCACCAGTATCCACGCTGCCGATTCATTTCTTCTGCGGCCACAAACTCTGCAACGCCCCATGTGACGTCACTTGCTGATTCAGGAGTGAGGCAGTGCTCGTTGCCGTGCATGTCGCATACGAACAATGCGCTGCCGCGGATGTAGGCAACATGCTTACCGTCTGGGCTAATTCGAGCGTCATAAATGGTGCCTGGTGCCGGTTTGTTGATTACTACTTCACGAGCATTGTGCATGTCGCCAACAAACAGTCGACCACTTACGGCAAACGCAACGTGAAGCACTTCGCTGTCGCATGAGAATGAAACAATTCCTGCAGCACCTTCTCGCGCGCGCTCACGGCGAGCGCGTTCCTGAGCCGATTCATTTTCTGTTTTTGAGTTACTAAGCAGCGAGCGAATATCTGCAAGACATGTTTCGGTATTGCGATCGGTATGGCATATCCATAACGAATTCACTGTGTCGTTTCCTACTGGTGAACGAAGAAACAGCACTCGTTTTCCGTCTGGGGAAACAACTATGTTTCGCGGTTCGCCAAGAGTGAGGCGCTGAGTTCGCGCATACTGTCGAGGAAACGTGTCGGTCATGCGAGCAGTGTTCCCGAATCATCAAGTTGAACTGGAACGCCAACCCATTCGCGCTCACACATTTCAGTTGCTAGCTGCGGGTCATTCGATGTTGCCCAGGCGCGACGCGAATCGGGGAGGATGACCGAAGCGCAAATGGTCTCAGGGTTTCCATCTCGCCCGTGCATCACGCTGTATGCCTCAAGTTTCGCTGGCCCAATTGCTTCTGCTGCAGTTGCTACTTGGCGTTTTGGCAATGCATCTACTTGGTCTTGTGGGGACGAATGTGTGAATCCGTTTTGTGGAGGTGTTGCTGCGTATGCACCGAATGAGTGCTTGGTTGCGTATCCGCCATTTGCCCACACGAAACCGTGAGCTTGTGGTTGTTCGCGAACATTGAGCATTGTGGTGGCAATGGCATGCATGACGTAGTTGTTAAACGGTCCACCTGCAAACGAAAGTCCACCAGTTTGAGTGAGCTGTTGATTCAAACTCAGTCCGAGCGACTGTGCGCCAAGTTGCACTGCAGAAGGGAAGCACGAGTACAAGTCAATGAACTCATATTCACTGGTGTGCTTGCCGGTGAGCTGTTGCAATTGCTCGCCACCTAAACGAATTGCAGGCGTATCGGTGAACGTCCAGCGATGAGAAATGAAGTTGTGCTCGTGGCAGTCGGTTCCAGCTTGTGGGAACACCCATTTGTCTCGCGCAATGCCAAGAGCGGTCGCACGTTCTACCGAACACAAAACCAGCGCTGCCGACATATCGACATCGTTGTTTGAGTTCATCAGTTTTGTGTATGGGTATCCAACCATTCGGTTAGTGGGCGAAGCAGTGCGAATCTGTTCAGGTGTGTACGAATTGCGCAACCAAGCATGCGGGTTACTTTCTGCAACTTTGCTAGAGCGCGACCAGAGTTCGCTAATGAATTGCTGATGGTCTTGTACCGAACGTTGTGCTGCAGCGCGAAGTGCTGTTTCGAACATCGGATAGATCTGAATCGGAAGTGCAATCTTGAGTGCAAGTTCGGCTTCATGGTTCATCACCAATTCTTCGGCGATAGCTGATGGCGCTTCGTCTGCTGCAGACTCTGGCGATGCGTTCATCCACTTTGGTTGAACTTCAGATTGTTTGGCGCGCCGACGAGATCGCGACGCTTCGCCACCCGTGAGCACAACCATGTCAATCTCACCACGAGAAATTGCTAATGCGGAATAGTTCACGAGAGATTGCGGAAGGTTTCCCCCGTGTGGCGTAAGACCGGTAACGCGAACGTCGAGTCCAAGTTCGCGAGCAACGCTGCGTGCAGGGTTTGGCTCGCGAGTAGACAACGAACGCAAGACGTGAAGCGCGTCGATCGTGCCGAGTGTTGTAACGCCAGCGTCATGAATGGCGGCGTTTACTGCCTGTGCCATGAGTTGGGTGGGGCTTAATGCCTGCGAAAGATCGTCTACATGTTGCGAGATTTGGGCTTGCCCAACAAGAACGGGGGTGCGTGGGTCGAGCGTCACTTCACAAACTCTAGTTTTCAATGATTACAAGCGATCTATTGGGTAAAGCCCTCGTGACCTATGCTCGCAGGCGGTATCTCTGATGAATTCTTCGCCTTCACCTCGCACAATTGCCATCGGATCTGATCACGCTGGATTCGAACTCAAGCAGCATTTGGTGGCTGTGTTGTCAAAGGCCGGACACGCGGTGATTGATCACGGAACGAACTCCACTGAAAGCGTTGACTACCCGCCGTTTTGCGCTGCAGTTGCGCGCGATGTACGAGATGGCAAAGCAGAAGTGGGAATTGTTATGGGTGGCAGCGGCCAAGGTGAGCAAATTGCAGCAAACAAAGTGCATGGTGTTCGCGCTGCATTATGCAACGACTTGTACCTGGCAGAAATGGCCCGCTCACATAACGATGCAAACGTGTTGAGTATGGGTGGGCGAGTCGTGAGTTTTGAATTAGCAGAGCAAATCGTTGAAAAGTTTTTGACAACACCGTTTGAAGGTGGTCGTCATGAGCGCAGAGTTGCGCAGTTAGCTGAAATTGAACAACAAGAAGGAGGGCGCTAATGCCTTGGCCGTCGGAGACTCAGAGAGACACAGAAGTTTTTGGATTAATTGATAAAGAGCGCGAGCGTCAAAGCACAGGTCTGCAACTCATCGCAAGCGAGAACTTCACTTCACCAGACGTGATGGAAGCAACGGGTTCAGTACTTACGAACAAGTACGCAGAGGGCTATCCGGGCAAGCGCTACTACGGAGGCAACGCAGTTGTTGACGACATTGAAGCGATTGCAATTGACCGTGTGAAGAAATTGTTTGGTGCAGATCATGCCAACGTGCAGCCGCACTCGGGTGCAAGCGCAAACATGGCGGTGTATCTCGGACTGATCAAGCCAGGTGACACGGTTCTCGGTTTAAGCCTTGACCACGGCGGTCACCTCACACATGGTTCGCCAGTGAATGCTTCAGGAATCTTGTACAACTTCCAATCGTTCCGCGTAGGAGCAACAGATGAGCGGTTGGACTTCGATCAAATTCGTGAGCTTGCAATTAAGCACAAACCGAAAATGATTGTTGCGGGAACCACGTCGTACCCGCGCAGACTTGAGCCACAGCCATTCCGTGCAATTGCCGACGAAGTTGGCGCACTCATGATGTTTGACATTGCTCACATTGCTGGACTTGTTGCTGGTGGTGCGCACCCAAACCCAGTTCCATACGCCGACGTTGTTACGTTCACCACGCATAAGACATTGCGCGGACCACGCGGCGGTTGCATTTTGACTACTGCTGCACACGCTGCAGCAATTGACAAGGCAGTGTTTCCGGGAAGCCAAGGCGGACCACTTGAACATGCAGTTGCAGCAAAAGCTGTTGCGTTTCATGAAGCAATGCAGCCAAGTTTTAAGGACTATGCGCAGCAAATTGTGAAGAATGCCTCGGCACTTGCAGAAGCCATGTCAAAACAGGGTTTCCGACTGGTTTCTGGTGGCACCGACACGCACATGATGGTGGTGGACTTGC
>JBEAOI010000125.1:0-3957 GCA_041165005.1 Actinomycetota bacterium | reverse complement strand
ATCTGGTTGTCTATTGGCGCATACGCGTTCAAGATGCTCGGTTTTGTAGTGGTTGGATCGCGAACATTGCCCGACGTTTTGTCGCGTTGCCTCATGCTTATTCCAGCTGCGCTACTAGGAGCAATGGTGTTGAACGGCACGTTTACTGATGCGCAATCCATCGTCATCGACGAACGTGCAGTTGGATTGCTGGTTGCAGTTGTTGCTGCGTGGCGTAAATTGCCCCTGATTGTTGTAGTGGTGCTTGCTGCGGCCACAACGGCGTTACTGCGTATGGCTTAACTATAAAAATGTCGCATAAGTGGGTGTGACCGTTATCCCTCAATATTGGGATAAATCATGAGGCGTGACAGTACAAAGGGGTGGAAAGTAGACCATTATTGTCGCGTGGGAAAGTCCCACGCGTCAAATCAAGGAGATCCCCCTAATGAAAAAAGTACTTGCACTCGCACTTGTGGCGAGCATTTCACTTGTCGCTTGCGGCAGTGATTCATCAACAGAAGTTGTAGATACAACTGTGATGGAAGAAGTTGCAGCAAATGACATCGTTGCTGTTGCAAGCAGCACCGAAGGATTCAGCACCCTCGTAGCAGCACTCAGTGCAGCAGGCTTGGTAGAGACACTTCAGGGTGAAGGTCCATTCACAGTTTTCGCACCAAATGACGAAGCATTTGCAGCATTGCCAGCAGGCTTGCTCGAGAAGTTGCTCTTGCCAGAAAACATTGCTGTTCTTACTTCAATCCTCACCTACCACGTAGTGGCTGGAAAAGTAATGTCAACAGACGTAACCACCGGTGACGCAGCAACGGTTGAAGGTTCAACCTTGGCTTTGGACACAATGAGCGGCGTAATGGTGAACGATGCAACGGTAATTGGTGCAGACGTTGAAGCAAGCAACGGCGTAATTCACGTCATTGACAAGGTGCTTGTGCCACCAACAGTTGATCTTGCATCACTCTAGATACAAGTAACGGTGAGGTGGTTGGGCTTCGGCTCAACCACCTCATTTTTTTATATACGGTTAGTTGTTAAGCGTTTGCTTCAACAATCTTTTTCAGTTCGCGCAGGTTGCGCTTCCAAATCATTCCCATCACCAATTTTGCGCCAACGAGTTCGCCAAGTTTTCCGCCAAGCCACCACGGAAAGTTCAGTTCTTCCGCCCAAGTAAACGTGGTTCCACCAAGGTGCGGGGTGAGCGTAAATTTGCCAGTCCCGGTGACTACGCCAACATGGCGAACACCCATGACCTGTTGTGGAATCCACTCAGTGATTTCCATTTTGTCGACAAGTTTGATTGGCCCAACTTTTGTGTCACAAAAGAACTCAGTGCCAACGCCACGGCGCTGATCATTGAGGAAGCGAATAGCCACTGCGTCTGCCATCCAGTCCACGTGGTTTTCTACTGGTTCAACAATGCTCCACACATGTTCTGGTGTTGCGTTGAGTTGGATGCTTACTTCAATGTGTGCCATATGCGAACCGTACTACGAGTTGTTGATCGGCGCTTTGCCGTACACGGAGATTTGCCGACGTGAATGTTCGTTAAATGGGTCCTTGGCATAGGTTTCCCAGCGTTGTTCAAGTTGAAGTCCTGCACGAGAGGCCATTTCATCAATCTCATGCGGAAAAGCAAAGCGGACTTTCCATTCGCGCCGTACTGCCTTTTCTCCAATCACCTCAATAAACACACCATCAATCAATTGCTGCGCCTTGTTTACGTGTACCTCGCTTGTGATGTAACCACGTGATGAACTGCGATGGGGGGTTGGTCCGCTGTGTTCTGGCATGTCGGAGCTGGGCACAAAGCAATCAACAATGATGTGGCCGCCAGTTGCTAGCGATGCGGCGCAACGAAGAAGGCACTCTTGTTGTTCTTGTGCGCTGAGCAAGTTGAATAACGTGTTGTAGGCGAGAAGTACAACGCTGAATGGTCCAGTAGCCATGTCTCGAACCATGTGTCCGAGGTGTGCGTCGATTAATTCAGCTTGTGGTTTGGCAACCAACTGGTCGAGCATTGCTTGTGATGAATCAATTCCACTCACTCGAACGCCGTTGCCTTCACCGGCCACCGCAATGGGTAGCGCGAGCCTGCCAGTTCCAATGCCAAGTTCGTAAACGCTTCCGTTTTCGGCAAGCGTCAGAACGAAATCAACCACCTGATCGATGTTGTCCAAATCCCGATACCACTCGTCATAAATGTCGGCGAAGTTGTCGCCATACGGGTTATCGGAAAACTCCACACCTGTATCTGACCATTCATTTGCGCTATTTCCAAACCCGAGGTCTACTTATTTGCTTCCCGTTTGATTCTGTAAGTGTTTGTGGAAATTGGGAACGACTGAGTGTGCTTTCACGAAGATGAATTTCAAATTTTGCAGATTTTTTTAGGTAACTGCTGGTCTTCTGGACATGGGGGTTGAGAATTCCAATATCGTCCACAAATGTTCGAGCGATTTGGATAGCACCCGACAAATCGCTGTCGTTGGAGATGACTAATGCGCGGTCAATGAGGTTTCTGGCGCAATCATTTATGAGGTGAGCGGCAAGGTTCACATCCGTGCCTTTCTCTTGTTCAATAACAACTTTTGCCAGATTTGCATCACCCTGTCTTCGCCTGCGCGAATCAGCCCAGATGTATCGAAAAAGTCTTTCGGGTCGAAATCTTGGTTGAAATAACTCGGATGGCTTCTTGTCATTTTCTGCAATTGCTCTCCACTTTTCCGTGGAAATGAAATGTCCGAGATGGACTTGGACGCTTGGAGTAGTTCGAAGTGCACGAAGGTAGATCGATTGTCGAGATCTTGAATTCGTATCTTGACGCAAGTAAATCGGTGCAGTGAAATATCTAATCGTGCCGATCTGATCTTGGGGCAGTAAAACCTGGCTAAACCGTTCGAGGTCAAGCCATCGGTAGGGCGAATTACGAAGTGCGCCATAGTAAAGATTGAGCCCGTCTATGTATATGCCAGTTGCCACGATCCACTCCTAACAATGTTCAAAATGATGTGGAACTGGAGAACACCTTGTGGATAGCCTTTGCTCTACCCACCCTTCTGCTTCGCCGGAAGGGTTCGGGGCCCGCTCTTCGGAGCGGGCCTCTGTGTTTACGGAGTCAATTTCTCTTCTCACTTTCGCCTGCAATTCGGTTTCAAAAGTGATGGCGTAGTCTGAAGGTATGGGTACGTATCTCGACCACGCAGCGAGCACGCCAATGCGCGTCGAAGCGATTGAGGCAATGACCCCATATCTCGACGGCATGTATGCCAACCCGTCGGGATCGCATCGCTTTGCCCGCGAGGCACGCAAAGCGTTGGACGAAGCGCGAGATCTGGTTGCTGCAACACTTGGCTGCAAACCTGGCGAAGTGGTGTTTACCAGTGGTGGAACTGAGGGTGATAACCACGCAATTCTTGGTGCCGTGCGCCGTTTTGGCGGAGTAGCCGTGTGCCCGGCTGCCGAGCATCACGCAGTGTTGCATTGTGTTGAACACGTGAACGGTGTGGTTGTTCGCGTGAACAACGTTGGAACAGTAGACCTTGACGATTTGCAGCGAGTGCTTGAAGAGGCAACAGAAGAACAACCGATCACCGTAGTTTCAGTGATGGCAGTAAACAATGAGGTTGGCTCAATTACACCGATGCGAGACGTTGCGCGAATTGTTCGCAAGTATGCGCCGAATGCAATTTTGCACACTGATGCTGTGCAAGCTGCATGTTGGGTGGACTTGCGTGAAATCACTCCACTTGTAGACGCTCTGTCGCTTTCGGCGCACAAGTTTGGTGGGCCAAAAGGTGTCGGTGTGATGGTGATCAAAACTGGAAAGAATCTTGAACCACTCATTTTTGGTGGAGGTCAAGAGCGAGATCGTCGAAGTGGAACGCACAATGTTTCAGGAATCATTGCCACGGCGAAGGCGCTTGAAGTCACCGATAAGACACGTGCAGAAGAAACAGAACG
>JBEAOI010000124.1:0-6468 GCA_041165005.1 Actinomycetota bacterium | reverse complement strand
CGAATTACTCGAGAAGATGTACTTGACTACATCGATCTCAATGGACTGGCCGCACAGCCTTCGGTGCCAGTTGCAGCACCCGCGCCAACACCAGCGCCAGTTGTAGCTCCTGCTCCAGCTCCTGTTGCGACACCGGCACCTGCGCCTGCACCAACGCCGGCACCTGCCGTTGCGCCTCGTCCAGCTTCAACTCTTGGAGATCGCGAGCAAGTCATTCCGTTGTCGAAGATTCGCAGGCTTACTGGCTCGCACATGGTGATGTCGCTTGAAACAAGTCCGCATTCATTCACAGTTGTTGAAGTTGACTATGCAAACGTCGACAAAACTCGCAGTTCAGTAAAGGAATCGTGGAAAACGAGCGAAGGTTTCAGCCTGACGTACTTGCCGTTTATTAGTCGCGCAGTAGTAGATGCTCTTTCCGAGTTCCCACATTTGAACGCAAGCATTGAAGGCGACAACTTAATTGTTCATAGCTATGTTGACTTAGGCATTGCGGTTGACCTTGACTACGCAGGACTACTGGTTCCAGTGGTGCGCAGCGCCGATGCAAAGCGATTGCGCGCAATTGCACGCGAGATTCACGATCTTGCATCACGTGCACGCGGTCGCAAGTTGTCACCAGATGAAATAAACGGTGGAACATTTACGCTGTCAAACAATGGTTCGGCTGGTGCGTTGATTGCAATGCCAATTATCAATCAGCCACAAGTTGCCATTTTGTCAACCGATGCAATTGTGCGTAAGCCAGTTGTTGTTGCCATGCCAGATGGAAGCGAAAGCATTGCCATTCATCCAATGGGTCACTTGTCAATGTCGTGGGATCATCGCGCATTTGACGGCGCGTACGCAGGTCGATTCCTCTCGCGTGTGAAGCAAATTCTTGAAACACAGGACTGGTCAGCCGAGCTGTAAAGCCAGCTTGCCAGAACACTCATGAGCACCCCCGCCTCGCCGCTTCATGTGAGATGGCTGGGTCGTGTTCCATATTCTGAAGCGCTCGCTGTTCAGCAAGCAGTGTTCGAACATGGCGTAGATCAGCATCTACTGCTCGTTGAACATCAGCATGTGTTCACCTATGGGCAGCAAGCCAACCTTGAACAGAATCTGAAATGCAATCCTGCTGAAGTTGGAGCTGATCTTGTTTCGGTTCATCGCGGTGGAGACATCACGTATCACGGACCAGGGCAGTTGGTTGGCTATCCGTTATTGAACTTGAGTGCAAAACATGGTGAAAGCGGACCGGCAGATACTTCTGCGTACATTCATGATGTTGAACAGTTGGTTATTGACACGCTGAGCGAACTTGGTTTGCAAAACGCAAGTCGAAAAACTGGATTTCCTGGAGTGTGGCTAGACGCAGAGACTTCTCAGGCACGCAAGATATGTGCCATCGGTGTTCGTGTGGCGCGTGGAGCAAGCGAACGACGAACCATGCACGGATTTGCGCTCAATGTGACTACGGATTTGAGTTACATGCGCGAGCACATTGTGCCCTGCGGAATTGCAGAATATGCAGTGACTTCTCTGGCGGAGGAGGGGATTGCCACAACAATGTTTGATGTAGTCAATGTTGTGAGCAAGCTTGCAATAAAGAAGTGGGGGAATGAATTTTCGACGCGACACGACGTCGCTTGGGCGCACCAACCAGAACGTGATGGATTGAGCATTTCTGTGCGCAAGCCTGATTGGATTCGCCCGCACGTAAACCACACCAGTGAGGTGTTGCTCACAAAGAAGACCCTTCGTGACTTGAATTTGGTGACCGTGTGTGAAGAAGCCGGATGCCCGAATTTGAGCGAGTGTTGGAAAGACGGCACTGCAACGTTCATGGTGTTGGGCGACAGATGCACGCGTGCTTGTGGGTTTTGTTTAATTGATACGCGCAAGCCATTAGCGCCAGATGTACACGAGCCAATGCGCGTTGCCGAAGCAGTGAAACGAATGGGATTGGAATTTGCCGTTCTTACCATGGTGGCTCGAGATGATCTTGCCGATGGCGGAATGCAACACGTTGCCGACACCATTCGTGCGATTCGAAATGAAAACCCAGGCGCGCAAGTTGAGGCGTTGATTTCGGATGCAAAAGGCACCAATTCCTTGGACGCAGTTTTGAACGAGCGTCCAGACGTGTTGAACCACAACATTGAAACAGTTGCACGACTGCAGCGCATGGTGCGGCCTTCAGCCGGATATGCACGCAGCCTTTCGGTGTTGGCGCGCTCACGCGCAGCGGGGCTGACCACAAAATCGGGATTAATGCTTGGTCTTGGCGAAACGCGAGAAGAAGTAGAAGCAACGTTGCTTGATCTTGCGAGCATTGGTGTAAACATTGTGACCATTGGTCAATATCTACGTCCGAGCGCTCAACACCTTCCTGTGGTGCGCTATGCCGAACCAGCAGAGTTTGAGCACTACAAAAAGTTCGGTGAAGGTCTTGGTATCAATCATGTTGAATCAAGCCCGCTCACTCGTTCGAGTTATCACGCAAAAGACGCACATCGAAATTCATCCTCATTACTTCACGCATAAAGGTAAATATGACAACTACATCACTTCGCGAAATTGCAGGAACTATTCAGTCGCAACGCACGGTTGAAGGCGGCGGGTTCACGGTCCGTCGTCCGTTTCCGACCGCACAACTCGATCAAATTGACCCATTTTTGTTGCTTGATGAAATGGGGCCTGCGGATTATGCGCCAGGCAAAGCTGTCGGTGCACCAAGCCATCCGCATCGTGGATTCGAGACGGTGACATATATGTTGTCGGGCAGCATGGTGCACGAAGACTCAACGGGCACAAAAGCAGTTATCAAAAAAGGCGGTGTGCAGTGGATGACTGCAGGCTCTGGAGTTATTCATAGCGAGTTACCAACTGACGACATGATGAAACTCGGTGGCCGAATGCACGGTTTTCAGTTATGGGTGAATTTGCCTGCAGCAAAGAAAATGATTGATCCTCGCTATCAAGGGTATGAGGCAGAAGAAATGGCCACTGTGCAATTAGCAAAGGGCGGACACATTCGAGTGGTTGCAGGCGTAGTGCATGGTGCAAAAGGTCCTGTTGAAACAACTTCGCCAATGACGTATGCGCATGCCGTGCTGGAAGTTGGTGATGTTGTGGAGTGGCTACCCGAAGAAGGACATACCGCTCTCATTCATGTATTTGACGGCGAAGCGCGCGTGAATGAATCAACGAGTGTTTCTGGCGAAATGGTGGTGTTGCAGCGAACAGCAGGTTTGGTGCGCGTTGAAGCAACGACATCTGCTGCGCAAATTCTGATTATGGGCGGCTTGCCACTCGGTGAGCCAATGGTTCGCTATGGTCCATTCGTCATGAATACCAAACAAGAGATCATCACTGCTGTCGAGGAATTTAACGACGGCAAGTTGGTGAAGGTGGGGAAGAACAGTCTGTGAGTTCAACTATTGCCACTACTTCCGATTACATCGAGCGCATAGCAAAAGTTCGCGCCGCTATGAGTGCGCAACAAGTTGATGCCGCATTGCTCTCGGTTGGCCATGATTTGCCGTATTTGTCGGGTTATGAAGCAATGCCACTCGAGCGTCTGACCATGTTGGTAGTTCCACGCAGCGGGCAAGTGAGCATGGTGGTTCCGAGGCTTGAAGTTCCGCGCGTTGTTGCACAGCCAGAAGTGTTTTCAAGTGTTCCGTGGAATGAAACAGACAACCCGATTGCAATCGTTGCGAAGTTATTGGGCGATGCCAAGCGAATTGCAGTTGGCGATCAGATGTGGGCTCGATTCCTGGTGGAACTGCTGCCACATGTTCCAGGAGCAACGTTCACTCGCGCGGTTGATGTTGTTGGCGTGTTGCGCATGTCGAAGGACGCAAGTGAAATTGCGGCACTTCGCACTGCTGGCGCCGCGGCCGACAGAGTCGCTGCGCAATTGCATGCAGGAAAAATTCCACTTATTGGTCGTACTGAGGCCGCAGTTTCTGCTGATATCTCTGCGCGCTTGATTGCAGAAGGTCACAATGTGGTGAACTTTGCAATTGTCGCTGCTGGAGAAAATGCTGCCAGCCCGCACCATCACGCTGGATCACGAGTAATTCAAGCCAATGAAATTGTGTTGTGTGATTTTGGTGGAACCTTGAATGGTTATTGCAGCGACATAACAAGATGCGTATTTACAGGCCCGATATCTAGCGATGTTGCCGATGCCTATGCGGTGCTCTTTGAATCGCAGGCCGCTGGAGTTGCTGCAGGGGTAGTTGGGAATGCTTGCGAAGATGTTGACCGCGCGTCACGGGCAGTGATTGAAAAAGCCGGATATGGCGAGTATTTCGTGCATCGCACCGGACATGGAATTGGCATGGAAGCCCACGAAGAGCCGTACATGGTGAGTGGCAACAAACTTCCAATTGCTGCTGGTCACGCATTCAGTGTTGAGCCAGGCATTTATATTCCCGGCAAGTGGGGTATGCGTTTGGAAGACATTGTTGTAGCAACAGCAAGTGGACCAGACTCCATGAATACGGCAAACCACAATTTGATCGTCGTCGAAGCCTAAGTTCTTCAGGTCATGATTCGTTTAGAAGCGGCAACAGTGATGTTGCAGTGGGCCGTTGGTGGTCTTGCCTTTTTGTGGTTCACTACGCGCCGAAACGAAGTTGGTGCTGGTTACGGCATGTTGCTCCGCATTACCTATGGCGCGTTTGCAGTAATCGCAGTGGTGCTGGGCAATCGCTACGGAATCAGCATTGTTCGTGAGGCTTCTAGCGTTGCTGTTGCCATAGCTGCGTTCGTGCTGATTCGAAACAAGAGATCAAAGCTCGACTTAATTGCGCCACTTCTTGGTGTTCCCGGAATCATTGCTGCAGGAATTTCTGCAGTAAGCGACGGCAGTGGCGGCGATGTCGTTGTGTCGTTGTTGCGAATTGTTGTTGGAACGCTGTTCCTTGGTGCAGTGAGCGACACCATGTTGTTAGGGCACTGGTACTTGGTGCAACCAGGCATGCCAAGGAAGTTGATTAATGAAATAACAACCGCAGTGATTTACATGTGGCCACTTGAGGTATTGGTGCTGCTTTTGCCAACAGGAATGATCAGTGTGCTGAATGGAACCATTGATGACGGCTGGGATGGCGTGCTCGGTTGGTTCTGGCTTGCATCGGCGGTGGTAACGGGAGTACTTGCACTAGTAACGCGTGCGGCGCTGAAAGAGAGAAGCTATTCAGCGGTAATGGCTGCAACCGGTTTGATGTACTTGGCAATTCTCACTGCGTTTTGCACTGACATTGTTGGGCGTGCGTTACTCGCCTAAAGCGGTGAGTGCGGCGCTACAAGCGCCCATGGTCGTGAGCGTTCCATTGCTAGTCCAAGTTCCAGTAGCAATTGCTCGCTGAAATGACGCCCGTTTACCTGTAATGCCACAGGTAGCCCCTCGATAAGTCCTGATGGAATAGAAATTGCTGGGTTGCCATACATGTTTGCTGGGAACGTGAGTTTCCCGTTGTTGCCCATTCCTGCTTCAATTCCGCCAAAGTTTGATGGCAATGGGCCGTCCGCATTGAATGCAACATCGGGGTTGCTTGCCGTAATGACGAAATCGACCTGTTCAAATATTTCATGCATTCGTTGATTGAGCGCGGCGCGTCGCGACTCGATCTTTGCGCGAGCTTCAGCCCCGTACTTTCCGAGAGTTGCTTCAATGCCAAATCGCATTTCTGGTGTGAGCACATCGGCGCATGCTGGCCAATGATCTGCCAGCTGCATCTGAATTTCAATCATTCCACTGATTGACCATGCAGCTCCCATACTGGGAAGCGTGGTGTCGACGGAGATGATCTGTATTCCTGTTATGGACGCAAGATGTTGCGCATATTCCTCGAGTTGTTGCCACATTGCGGGAGAGACCACTGCACCTCCCCAGTTTGGTGCGAGCACAGCTGTTTTGCCACGTAGCGAGTTGGCGTGACTTCCTAATTCGTGTTCCCAGTTATCAACACGTTGCAGACTGAGCGGGTCTCGCGAGTCATGCCCGTTGCATACGTCGAACCAACGTGCAGTATCTCGAATGCTGCGCGCCATTACCCCTGTATTGACGGTGAGATTTCCAAGTTCGGTATGTGGCGCTCGCGGAATTCTGCCAAACGTTGCCTTTAGTCCAACAAGGCCGGTGAAACCTGCAGGAATTCGAATTGAACCCCCGCCATCTCCACCAGTTGCAATAGTGACGAGACCACCTGCAACTGCTGCGGCGCTTCCACCAGATGATCCACCTGGTGTGCGTCCCATTTGCCACGGGTTATGAGTTGCACCATTCAAAACCGTGCGAGTGACATTGACGCCACCGAATTCGCTTGCGGTGCATAAGCCGATTGCATTTGCTCCACCGGCTTGCGTTGCTCGCTCGACCATAACTGATGTGTGCGTTGCTTTGCGATCTGCAAAGACCACGCATGCTTCTGTGTACGGCCAACCCTGCACAGCATCAAGTTCTTTTAC
>JBEAOI010000123.1:0-7416 GCA_041165005.1 Actinomycetota bacterium | reverse complement strand
CAGCCATTCGATGCCGAGCTAACTGGCAAAGAATCGCAACTCATTCTTGATGAAGCTGGAATTACGTTGAACAAGAACAACATTCCGAACGATCCGCGTAGCCCATTTGTCACCAGCGGTGTGCGAATTGGAACACCTTCGGTAACAACACAGGGCATGAAAGAGCCGGAGATGGCTTTGATTGCTGAATACATTGCAACCACATTGCGTAATCGCGCAAACCCAGCTGCTGTTGCAGAAGTTCGCGCCAAGGTTGCAGCTTTGTGCGCCAAGTTCCCTGTGTACACGAAGCGTGCGTGATTGATCTCACCGGCTATCTGATCGTTGGCCTTTGTGCCGCGGTGGTAACAGCAATTCTCACGCCGCTTGTTGAGCGCTATGCGCGTAAGCGTCGTTGGATGGCTGAACCAGACGAGCGACGAGCGCACCCCGTTCCAACTCCAAACGTTGGTGGGTTGGCGTTTATGGGTGGACTCGTTGCAGCGCTCATTCTTGCGTGGCGGATGGATCGCTTCTCACCAGTCATTTCTGGCAACTCTGAATTGATTGGTGTCGTGCTTGCAGCAGGTTTGATTACTGCACTTGGTTTCGCAGACGACATTCGTGATCTGTCTGCACCAATGAAAGTGACCGGGGTAGTGGTTGTTGCATTGGTGTTGGTGTGGTTTGGCGTGACCATGTTTTATTTCCGCGTGCCATTCCTTGACGTGTTTGTGTTGTCGAATGATTGGATTCCACTCTTCACGGTGTTGTGGTTGTTAGGAATGACACAAGCAATCAACTTGATCGATGGACTCGATGGACTCGCCGCAGGAATTGTGGCGATTGCTGCGGCAACATTTTTTGTCTATAGCAAGCATCTTGCAGATCAAGGTTTGCTTGCACAACCAAACATCGGTCCACTCATTGCCATCATCACGCTTGGAATTTGTTTGGGCTTCTTGCCGTACAACTTCAATCCTGCACGAATCTTTATGGGCGACGTTGGCGCACTAATGCTTGGATTGTTAATGGCTGTGTCGACGAGTGTTGTTGGTGGTCGTGCAGACCCGCAGCTGCAAGGTGTGAGTGGGCAAACGTATTTCTTTATTGCACCGCTGTTCATTCCGTTGCTCATTCTTGGCGTGCCGTTCTTCGATGTGCTGTTTGCCATTTTGCGACGCACGGTGAGCAGGCAAGGTTTTGCCACCGCCGACCGCGGACACTTGCACCACCGGCTGATCGCGCTTGGTCACGGACCGCGCCGCGCCGTGGTCATTTTGTGGGCATGGACGGCCCTGCTTTCCACAGTCGCCTTGTACCCGGCGCTAATTTCCAGCAGGCCCAATTTCTGGCCGCTCGCTGTTGCGGCCGTACTTTTGGCAGGTTTTACGGTGCTGCACCCCCGTTGGCGCCCCCACGCAAACTCCAAATAGGGCACAAGTGCACGACTGGTTTGGTGGGTTTGGCAGTGTCAAACTAGTTTGTACTTAGTTTCACAAGCGTCAAACGAGGGCTTTTCGTTGAAGAACTTTCCAAAGAAATTCGTGCCTAAAAAGGCGCTGAACAACGGCATGAGCGACACGCTTGGCCGTGGCCCTGAGATTGCCCTCAGCGTGTTGGTCTTCACGGTTATTGGACTCGTGATTGATACTCAAGTTGGAACGTTGCCATGGTTCACGGTTGGACTTGTTTTGTTTTCCTCAATTGGCAATTTCGCTCGCATGTATTACCAATATGACGGACGAATGAAAGTGCTCGAGCAGGAACGCTCGAAGCAAAGCATGAGTCATCAGCAGGCGCCAAAATGAAGCCAACGCCTGACAGCCATATTTCTGTATTGGCAATGAACGACAAAGGCCCAGCGCCAGAAGCTGCAATCGGTCGCGACCTCGTTAAGCATGGACTCATCGTTGCCCCAATCATGTTGGGTGTGTGCGCCATTTTCTGGGGTGCAAATGGCGCATGGTCTAGCGCCTACGGCCTAGCCATCGTGCTCGGCAATTTTGCCCTTGCAGCATTCTTGGTCTCGTTTACCGCTCGCATTTCATATGCCCTCATGATGGGGGCCACCTTGTTTGGCTACATCGTGCGATTGGGAATCATCTCCGCCGCGGTGTATTTCGTGCGCAACGCCTCGTGGGTTGAACTGATACCCCTATGCATGACTATTGTCATTGCGCACGTTGGTTTACTGTTTTGGGAATTGCGATATGTTTCTTTGTCGCTCGCATTCCCAGGCCTGAAGCCAAAACCAAACCAACAAGACCGTCTTACAACTTCTTCAACCAGTAACTAGCTGATCAACAGGATGACCACAGTGCTCTTAACACAAATTGCAAATCAAAAGTTCGCGCAGATCACAGCGGCTCTTGTGCCGAGCGCAGAAGAGGCTGGTCGTGGTTTCCACTTTCCAGAAATCAACTCGATCTTGCGTTGGAAAGATGTAGTTCCAGGCATCAACAAGGTCATCATCATTGGAATTCTTGCAGCGCTTATCGGAACCGTGTTGTTCCTTGTTGCTGCAATGAAAGATGGAAGCAAAGCACCTAAGGGTGCACGCAACTTGGCAGAAGTCATTGTTGAGTTCATCGAGAAAAACATCATCATGGAAACCATGGGCAAGTCCGGCTTGGGTTGGACACCGTTCTTGTTGTGTGTCTTCTTGTTCGTATACATCTGCAACGTTCCAGGAATTATTCCGTTCATTCAAATGCCAGCTACCGCGCGTATGGGTGTTCCAATGTTCATGGCGCTGTTGGTGTGGGTGGTCTTTAACGCCACAGGTATCAAGCACCAAGGTGCGTTTGGATACATCAAGGGAGTGTTGTTTCCTCCGGGCGTTCCAAAAGCGTTGTACATCTTGGTTACCCCAATCGAACTTATTTCAACGTTGGTTGTGCGTCCGTTCTCGTTGGCAGTGCGTCTTTTCGCCAACATGCTTGCAGGTCACTTATTGCTGGTGATCTTCGCATTGCTCTCAGAAGCATTGATTCAGGCAGAGACACAGAAGTTCTTCCTCGTACCGGTTGGCATCTTGCCGTTCATCTTGTTGATGTTCCTTACCGGCTTTGAGATCTTGGTTGCATTCCTCCAGGCGTACATCTTCACGGTTCTTGCCGCGGTGTACATCGGCGGAGCAACGCACCCAGAGCACTAATTCAGACAGATCGAATACCGACAGATACCCACAAAAAACTAAACAACTAAACAGGAGATAAAAAATGGAAGCGTTAACACGAATCGCACACGCGAGCATTCGCGTTGCAGCAGAAACAACTGGTGAGGCCTACACAGCAGCAGAGGCAAAGGCCAATGCAGCTGCACAGATGGCAGGTCTTGCTTATGGTCTCGCAGCAATCGGACCATCGATTGGCATCGGCATGATTTTCGGTAAGGCCATTGAAGCAATGGCACGTCAGCCGGAGTCCGCAGGTATGGTTCGCACCACAATGTTCTTGGGTGCAGCATTCACCGAAGCTCTTGCACTTATCGGATTCGTTGCCTTCATCTTGCTGAAGTTCGCCTGATCCCAATGCGAGTTCACGTAACGACAATGCAGGGTGGACCGGTTCAGGTTCGCATTGCTGCTTCTGGACGCTTTAGTGCAGAAACAGGTGCGACTGAAACCAGTGCAACAGCGCCGAACCCAATTGCACCAGAGGGCAAAGAGCTCATCTGGGGCGGTGGTTCGTTCCTGGTGTTCCTGGTCATCATGCGCCTGTTCCTGTTCCCGAAATTGAAGAAGGGGATGGACGCTCGTTACGACGGCATTCAAAGCGATCTCGAGTCAGCAGACGCAACCCGTTTTGCTGCTCAGGAAGATGTTGCGAAATATCAAGCAGCACTCGATGAAGTTCGTGTTGAAGCAGCCGGGCGTGTCGACAAGGCGCGTCAGACTCTGGATCAAGAACGCAGCACAAAAATTGCCGAAGCAAACGCTCGCATTGCATCAAAGCGTGCAGCAGCCGAAGCAGAACTGAATGCAGCACGTCTAGCAGTTCGCGACCAAGTGGCCGCAGCCGTTGCATCGGTTACAGAACACACCACGCAGCTTGCAGTGGGCAAGTCTCCTGACGCGAGTGTGGTCCGTAATGCAGTGCAGCAGGTAATGCAACAAGGAGCATCTTCATGAATCAACTCGTGATTTCATTGTTGGCAGCAGAAGACCCATTCGTCTCTCACCACTGGTTGTATCCAGAGACAGGCGAAATCATCTACGGCGGTTTGGCTTCGGTCATCGTTGTAGGTGCTTTGGTGAAATTTGCTGGCCCAATGATCAAGAAGAGTTTCTCTGATCGCACCGCACGTATTCAGAAGCAACTTGACGATGCAGCTGCCGCAAAGGTAACCGCAGAAGGAGATGCAAAGAATATTCGCGCTGCATTGGGCGATATCGCAAGTGAGCGAGCACGAATTTTGGCAGAAGCAGATGCACAGGCTGTTTCGGTTCTTGCTGAAGGTCGCACCCGAATCACTGCAGAAATTGCTGAACTTGAAGCAAAAGCTGAAGCAGAAATCAACGCGGCTCGTGGTCGTGGTTCAGATGAATTGCGCAACGAAATCACGGTCCTGGCTTCGCGTGCCACACCGTTGGTTGTTGCTGCAACTTTGAATGAGCAGGCTCACAAAGACCTCGTTGAAGGCTTCATTTCAAAGGTTGGAGCAGGTCGATGAGTAACGCAAAAGTAAAGGCATACGCGCAAGCGTTGTTCGCTATTGCGCAGGCCGAAGGCGCTGCAGATGCAATCAGCAATGAGTTGTACGCAGTAGCTCGTGCTTATGAGTCAAGCGATGAATTGCGCAACGTTCTAGGCGATGCAACCATCCCGTCCGAGCGTCGTTTGCAAGTTGTTGAACAGTTGATTGGCACTCGCGCAAACCGCGCAACGGTGCAAATCGTTTCGATGATCGTTGCAAGTGGCCAAGTGCGTGATTTGCCTGCTGTATTTGATGAAGTTATTGCACTCTCATCTGCCGGTAACGACCAAGACCTTGCTGAAGTACGTAGCGCAGTAGCGCTGACCGATGATCAGCAGACTCGTTTGGCTGCAGCACTCAGCAAAGCAACTGGCAAAACCGTGAACCTGAAAGTTGTTGTTGACCCAAGCGTTATTGGTGGGCTTGTTGCCACTATTGGCGACAAAGTTATTGATGACACTGTTCGCACCCGCCTCGACAATTTGAAGACCCGAATCTGATTTCGTTCTGAAAGGACAAACACATGGCTGAACTAACACTCTCCGCAAGTGACATTGCGGCAGCGATAAATAAGAGTCTTGATGGCTACCAGTCGTCAACCGAAGCACGCACCGTTGGTCGCGTGACTGAAGTAGGCGACGGTATTGCTCGCGTAAGCGGACTGCCAGACTGCGCTGTTAACGAATTGCTCGAGTTTGAAGGCGGAATCGTTGGTCTCGCGTTGAACCTTGACGAAGACTCAATCGGTACCGTAATTCTCGGTGATTCCGATCTCATCGAAGAAGGACAGCCAGTGAAATCGACCGGCAACATTTTGTCGGTTCCAGTTGGTGACGCAATGTTGGGTCGCGTTGTAAATGCACTTGGCACTCCAATTGATGGCAAGGGCGACATTGTTGGTGCAATTTCACGCCGTGTAGAAATTCAGGCGCCTGGAATCATGGGTCGCAAGCCGGTGCACGAGCCATTGCAAACCGGCATCAAGTCGATCGACGCAATGACCCCAATCGGCCGCGGACAACGCGAGCTCATCATTGGCGACCGCAAGACCGGAAAGACCACCATCGCAATTGACACCATCATTAACCAGCGCGGTCTTGGTGTGAAGTGCATTTACGTAGCTATTGGTCAGAAGGGTTCAACCGTTGCACAAACCGTTGAAGTGCTTCGCCAATACGGTGCACTTGAATACACCGTGGTTGTTGCTGCTCCAGCATCAGACCCAGCACCGTTTAAGTACTTGGCTCCATATGCAGGTTGTGCAATGGGTCAGCACTGGATGGAAAACGGCGAGCATGCACTTGTTGTATACGACGACTTGTCAAAGCAGGCAGAGGCCTACCGTCAGATGTCGTTGCTTCTCCGTCGTCCACCGGGTCGCGAGGCTTACCCAGGAGACGTGTTCTACCTACACAGCCGCTTGCTTGAGCGCGCTGCAAAGTTGAGCGACGCAAACGGCGCAGGCTCACTTACTGCATTGCCAGTAATTGAAACCAAGGCTGGTGACGTATCGGCTTACATTCCAACCAACGTGATTTCGATTACCGACGGTCAGGTGTACTTGCAGGACAACCTCTTTAAGTCAGGTGTTCGTCCGGCAGTAGACGTAGGTATCTCGGTATCGCGCGTAGGTGGTGCTGCACAGATCAAAGCAATGAAGAGCGTTTCAGGAACATTGAAGCTCGACCTTGCTCAGTTCCGTGAACTTGAAGCATTCGCCACATTCGGTTCTGAACTCGACGCTATTTCGAAGGCTCAGCTCGAGCGCGGTTACCGCTTGGTGGAATTGCTGAAGCAACCACTCAACAGCCCAATGCCGGTTGAAGAGCAAGTGGTTTCAATTTTCACTGGCACCAAGGGTTACTTGGATGACATTGCAGTAAGCGATGTACGCCGTTTCGAGAATGAACTTCTCGAGCACATGCGCACTCGTCACTCGTCAGTGTTGTCAGGAATTCGTCAAGACCCGAAGGCTGATGTGCCTAAGGATCTCGCCGACATCGTGAAGTCATTCAAGGCTTCATTCGTTACTTCATCCGCATCGGCAAGCGCTGACCCAACCGCCACATCTGCTGGCGAAGTTGGCGACGCTGCAAGCGCCAAGACACTCGCAACGGAGTAACTAGATGGCTGGCGGTCAAGAGCGCATTCTGCGCGGACGAATTCGTTCCGTGCAGGCGACGAAGAAAATTACACGTGCAATGGAGTTGATCGCTGCTTCGCGCATCGTCAAAGCTCAGCAACGTGTAATTGCCGCCGTTCCATATTCCGAACTCATCACCGAAGTGGTGAAGGACTTGGCTGCAAGTGGTGCCGGTAGTGACTCACCATTCTTGAAGACACGTGAAAATGTAAAGACCACCTGTTACGTAGCCATCACCGCAGACCGTGGTTTGTGTGGTGGTTACAACTCGGGCGTGCTTCGTGCAACAGAAGGTGAAGTGAAGGCTGATGTTCTTGCTGGCAAGGACTACTTGGTCGTTCCGGTTGGTCGCAAAGCCGAGGGTTACTTCCGTTTCCGTGGCTACAAAATCGGTACTGGTTTTGCTGGCTTTTCCGATTCACCTGGTTACTCAGATGCAAAGTCAATTGGTGAATACGTAGTGGATTTGTACGTGAAGGGAATCGTTGATCGCGTAGAACTCGTGTACACACGTTTCGTTTCTGCAGGAACACAAGAAGTCGTGCGTCGTCCACTCGTTCCACTCGATCAGCAAGTTGTTGAAGGTGGCGATG
>JBEAOI010000122.1:0-3804 GCA_041165005.1 Actinomycetota bacterium | reverse complement strand
TATGCGCGCTGCTGCCGAAAACCTCACACCAGTAACACTTGAACTTGGTGGCAAGAGCCCAACCATTGTTGATGCATCAGCAAACATTGAAATTGCCGCAAAGCGAATTGCGTGGGCAAAGTATGTGAACGCCGGACAAACCTGTGTGGCTCCCGATTATGTACTGGTGCACAAGTCGGTGTCCGAAAAATTGGTAAAGGCCATTGGCGAATCTGTTACTGAGTTTTATGGATCTGACCCACGTGCAAGTAAGGACTACGCGCGAGTGGTTTCTCCAAGGCACTTCACACGTTTGAAGTCCATGATCGGTTCGGGAACTGTTGCTGTTGGCGGACAAACAGAGGAGTCCGAGCGATACATCGCACCAACGGTGTTGGTGAATGTCGACAAATCATCACCGGTAATGCAAGAAGAGATCTTCGGACCAATCTTGCCAATCATCGAAATTGATTCCATAGATGAAGCACTGACCTTCGTGAACGGACGTCAGCATCCATTGGCTTTGTACGTGTTTGCCGAAGACTCGAAGGTGAGCGAGAAAGTGGTTGCCAACACCACCTCGGGTGGGGTCACGGTAAATGGAACCATCTTCCATATGACTGGGCCGTACTTGCCATTCGGTGGAGTTGGCGAAAGTGGCATGGGCGCGTATCACGGTCAAGCAGGCGTGGATGTGTTCCAGCACGTGAAGCCAGTACTCAAGCGTTCAACAAAACTTGATGCTCCGTTGGCTTACCCGCCATATACGGCACGTAAGTTCTCCATTCTCAAGAAGTTCCTCTAGTTAGTTCTTACCCAACGGAAGGCAATCACATGAAAATCGGTATTCAGCTTTGGCCGCAGGCAACAACCGTTAAGGAAATGCGCACTGCATGGCGAACTGCCGATGCGATGGGTGTTGACAGCATTTGGACATGGGACCACTTTTACCCACTGTCAGGCGACCCTGAAGAGCGCCACTTTGAGTGCTACACCTTGCTTTCCGCAATGGCTGCCGACACCTGCCACGCACAAGTTGGCGCATTGGTTACGTGCTTCACGTATCGCAACCCACAGTTGCTTGCCGACATGGCGCGCACCATCGACCACATCAGCGAAGGTCGTTTTGTGCTTGGACTTGGTTCGGGTTGGTTTGAGCGCGATTACATCGAATACGGATACGAATTTGGTACCGCAGTCGATCGCTTGAAGTTGCTTGAGGCTGGACTTCCTGTCATCAAAGATCGCATGAAGAAACTGAACCCTCAGCCAGTGAATGGAAATATTCCAATCATGATCGGTGGCGGCGGTGAAAAGCGCACGTTGCGCCTTGTTGCCGAGCATGCGCAGCAGTACAACTACTTTGGCCCGCCAGAGAGCTACGCAAACAAGATCAAAATTCTTGACGAGTGGTGTGCAAAAGTGGGTCGCAATCCAAAAGAGATTGAACGCACCGTTGCTATCTATCCAAAAGAAGTGACGCCAGAGTTGTTCGAGGCTTACAAGCAGGCTGGTGCAGAGCACATCATTTTGGCGAGTGGCGGTCCATTCGACATGAAAGATCTAGAAACACTGCTCAGCTGGCGCTGATTACGAAGAGAAAGCGCCAATCGATTCAACAATTACGTTGAACGCAGCTTCGGCGTTTACATCCCATACCACTGTGCAGTTCGGGTTCTTGCGTTCCTTCAAACCGCGCATGTCGACAAGGGTCATTCCACGGCTGTATTCGCCAGAAGTTTCAACAACAACATGCTGATCTTTCATGGTGAACAACTCGGGGTGTGTGAGTGCAAGTACAGCGCATGGGTCATGCACTGCGCCGCCGCGCATGTTGTCGTGACGGCTTACGTACACATCGCTAAAGAATACAAAGAGGTCGGCTAATACGCCAGCGAGTTTTCCTGGCAGTGCACGAACCTTTTCAATGCGCTCTGGAGTTGCCTGCAACTTGTGAGTTACATCTAGACCACTCATAATGAGCTTTCCGCCGTAATCGAACACCATCGCAGCAGCTTCTGGGTCTGCCCAAATATTGAACTCTGCTGCAGTGCTGCGGTTGCCAAATGTTCCACCGCCCATAAGCGAGATACCGGCAATTTTGTGTGCGATGTCTGGAGCGGTGCGCAGTGCAAGCGCAATGTTGGTGAGTGGTCCGGTGGGAACTAACCAAATGCCTTCGGTTTTACGGCAAGTATCAATAATGAATTGAACGGCATTTTCGCTGTCGGCTGGGCGAGACGGCTCTGGTAAATCTGCTCCATCAAGCCCGCTTTCGCCATGTACATACGCGGCATCCTTGGGCTCGGCTACAAGGGGGCGCTGAGCACCTTGGTGAAGCGGGGCTTTGCTACCGATCATGTCCAGAATGATTCGCGCATTGCGAGTGGTCGCCGTAATCGGCGCGTTACCGGCAACTGTGGTGACACCAAGCAGGTCGGCATGGTTGGCAGCAACCACCATGGCCATGGCGTCGTCGTGGCCAGGATCGCAGTCAAGAATCATTTTTACTCGTGAAGACATGACGCCGACTCTAGTCGTGTGTGTAAAAGTAGAGGGGTGACAGAACCAATCTTTGATGTCGTCGTTGTTGGCAGCGCCAACCTTGACTTGGTTGCAAACTTGGATCACTTGCCAACTCCTGGCGAAACGCTTATTGCAATCGGTTATGCCGAATACCCGGGTGGCAAGGGCGTAAATCAGGCCGTTGCATGTGCGCGCATGGGCGCCAAGACCGCATTTGTTGGTTGCGTTGGAAATGACGATGCGGGAACGCTGCTTCGATCGGTGCTTGAAGGCGAGGGTATTGACACCTCGCACCTACGAACAGTCAGTGTTCCTACTGGGCGAGCCTTCATCAACGTTGATAGTCATGGCGAGAACGCAATCGTGGTGGTTGCCGGTGCAAATGCCCAAGTGGGAGTGGAAGAGAACTTCTTCATTCCTCGTTCACGCGTAGTTCTCGCACAGTTAGAAGTACCCCTAGAAACTATTGAAGTGGCATTTGCACAGGCAAAAGACAATGGAGCGATCACTGTTTTGAACCCTGCACCGGCACGCGACATTCCACAGACGCTGTTATCGCTGGCAAACATTGTGGTACCAAATGAAACTGAATCTGCTGCAATTGGCGGAACACAACAGCTTCTGAATTTAGGAGTCGCAACTGTGGTCACCACGCTTGGTGCCGATGGCGCAAGTATCGATACTTCAACGTCAACAACTCATATTGCACCGCACAAAGTGACTCCAATTGACACCGTTGGTGCTGGCGACGCCTTTATTGGTGCAACATGTGCGGAACTTTCTCGTGGAGCATCAATTGAAGATGCTGCTCGCATGGGAGCAATCGCTGGTGCGCTGGCAACAACCGTGAAAGGCGCAGTTCCTTCATTGCCAACACGTCAAGCAGTGCTCGCAGCACAAAAGAGTTGATGTGAGCGACATTTCTAAGCCACAACTGATGCACTTCTATGACGAAGAAAGTGCAGAGCTAGCCGTTGCCATTGTGAAGTACGCAATGGAGCGCACCAAGATGGACCCGCCTCCACTCGACAAGCCATACACGCTGAGTGAACTCAATAACATTGTTGGCCAAACGATTACGCCAGAAGGCCGCAATGGTCTTGAAGTATTGCAAGAGTTCATTGACGAATTAGCACCATCGTGCATCAGCGTGGATCATCCGCTGTTCTTGTCATTCGTGCCAGGCGCTCCAACCGAGAGCTCGTTGTTGTTCGACCTGGTGGTGTCGGTATCAAACGTGTATGCAGGTTCGTGGCTTGAAGGTGCTGGTGCGGTGTACGCAGAAAATCAGGCCTTGCG
>JBEAOI010000121.1:0-4289 GCA_041165005.1 Actinomycetota bacterium | reverse complement strand
AGCGAGGGTTGAGCCCCACTGCCATGCCTTTGCCGGTGCGGCTTTTAAGGGTGGTGGTTTCGGATGGTTGGGAAAGAGAAGTGTTGAGTTCGGCTGGCAATTGGTCAGGGGTGTTGTTGGTGGACAACTGCTCGTTGACATCGGCAGCAGTGTTGGTCTGGACGTCGATGAGCAGTTGGCGCTCACTCGCCCCAACTTCGTCTAAAGCATCGCGAACAAGAGACATGTAGCGAGTCAAAATTCGTTCGCGGACGTAGGTGTTCGGAACCTGAAGGCGAAGACTCATTTTGTCATCGGCAATGGCAACAGCATCGTTGAATGTAGAAAACCAGACGGCTTCAGAAACTTGAGCACGCAAAACTTGAGCGGTTGCACGCCACACGTCATCATGGTTTTCGGTGCCGCGAGAATCGACTTGTAGCTCGTTTTCCATAGTTCCTCTGTACTGATATGTGCGCTTCACATGACGTGAAACCCAATGGTGTCAAGCGTTTCCGACGAGCGGAACCCGTGTCAAATGCCGTCCACAGCACTGTCCACAGGGTGTGGACACCCCCGCCGACACGAGGCGGGGGAAGCGAAGGTAGCAGGTTTTCCACAGGCATAAAAAACCGAGTTTTGCCTGTAGAGTTCTTGCCGTTGTAGTCCCATCGTTCAGCCCAATAGGTTGTTCGTCCAGAGCTGTCGAGGTCCTCTCGGCACCGAACCGAGGAGGCGTGCGTGAAACGCACTTTCCAGCCAAATAATCGCCGTCGTGCCAAGAAGCATGGCTTTCGCCATCGTATGAAGACCCGTGCTGGCCGCGCCATTTTGAAGTCCCGTCGCGCCAAAGGCCGACACAAGCTTTCGGCTTGATCGGCCGGATACGCCAACGGGAGGTCTTCTCCCGACTGTCCAAAGAGGGAACATATGTTCGCTCCAATGGATTGTGGTGTCTGATGTTGACGGACTCTTCTTTACAGAACGCCCATGTGGGCTACGCCATTGGTCGAAACGTGGGCGGTGCCGTGCTGCGCAACCGAATTCGTCGCCAATTGCGCTCGCTTCTTGAGGCTAAGTCCGACCAATTGCCGGCAGGCTGGTATTTGGTAGGTGCCCAACCACGTGTTGGAACCATGTCTTGGAATGACCTTGGGGCCACTGTTGACCAACTCGTGGCAAAGGTGGCGGTTTCATGACCATGACCAACCCCCAAGCAGCCTTCACCACGAGTGATCTCTCCACCACAAAAACCCAACAGGCCATGTTGCGCGCTATTCGCTGGTACCAGTCGCTGCGCCCGGGGTACCCATCAAAATGCCGATTTTTCCCAACTTGCTCAGAATATGGCCATGAGGCAATTGAAGTATTTGGGGCTCGCCGGGGAGGATTGTTGACCGCTCGCCGCCTGCTTCGTTGTCGCCCGTTTGGTCCATCTGGTTTCGACCCTGTTCCACTCCCTGATGATTCAACTTCGGTATCGCCTACCGTCTGTTGCACCGATAACACGAAAGATTGCTGACCCATCATGTTTGAACTCGCCGCACGACTGATTTCCACCTTCTATGCCTGGACTCACAACTACGCCCTCGCCATTGGCCTAGTGGCCGTGGTGGTCATGTTGCTGATTACACCGCTCACACTGAAGAGCACCAAAGGCATGTTGGAAATGCAACGCCTACAACCAGAGATGCGTCGCTTACAAGCTGAGTTCAAAGGCGATCGCCAGAAAATGAACGAAGCAATGATGAAGATGTATCAGGAACACAAGGTGAACCCGATGGCATCGTGTTTGCCGATTGCGGCGCAAATGCCTGTGTTCATCATCATGTTTCAAGCGTTGCACGGTTTGATTTCAAAAGCAGCAGACGGAGTGACGTTTGCGCCGAAGTACCTGAACAAAACTTCTGAGTTGTATCAGTCGTTGGTTGGAAAAACCGAGATGGTGTCATTCGGAATTGACCTTGCGTTGAAACCAGTCGATGCAGTGCGAGACAACTTTGCAACTGGTCTCATTTATGTATTTCTTGTTGCAGCACTCGCAGCTCTGTATTTTGCACAACAAAAAATGGTTGCATCACGCACGGTAAGCCCAACCATGTCAGCAACACAAGCAAAGATCATGCAGTATTTGCCAGTGTTTTTTGCAGTTTTTCAACTGTTCTTGCCAACCGGATTGATTGTGTATTACATGGTGCAAGCAGTAATTCGTATTGGTCAACAGCAATACATCACACAACGGTTCTACGGTAATGATTCATCGTTAGGTCGACAAGCTCAAGCAGCAGGTGAACGCGCGCGCGAAATGTCGAAGAACGACAAAGAGTCGAAGAAGCCAAAGAAAGAAACCACCGATCCAAGTGCCCCATTTGTGAGCAAGCGAGTAACTCCTCCAAAAGGCGGAACTTCTTCGGCGAAGCAATCAACGCCTCCGGGCAAAAACCGAAGCAGCGCGATTCCGCGCAAGCCAAAAAAATCGTAAGTCATCACACGTAAGGACATTGTTATGGAATGGGTAGAAACCACAGCAGAAACCATTGAGTTGGCGAAAAACTTGGCACTCGATCAGTTGGGTGTTGCAGAAGACGATGCCGAATTCGAAGTTGTTGAAGAACCGAAACAAGGACTCTTCGGGCGCACTCGCGGAGAAGCACGAGTACGCGCTCGTGTTCGTCCAAACAGTGTTCGCAACAAGAACGATCGTCGCGACAAGTCGGCAAAACGCGGTCCTCGTAAAGATGGAGACGCCAAAGGTGGGCGCCGCGAGAAGACCTCATCTCCTCGTCCAAAGCGTGAAGCCACCCCAAGGGCTCCACGCCCCGACATGCCACCAGTAGATCCAGCCACTGTGAGTGCTGCAGCGACCACATTTCTTGAAGGAATGCTCACTGCTGCTGGCTTAACCGGTTCAGTGTCGGTTCAACAATCAGGCGAAGACATCGACATCAACGTGAATGGCACGGATGTTTCAGTATTCGTTGGCACCAAAGGTGCAACGCTGATGGCAGTTCAGGACTTGACCCGCGTAGTGAGCCAACGCCGTTTGGGCGACCATGACACACACCTTCGAGTAGACATTGCCAGCTACCGCGAAAAGCGTCGCGAAGCCCTCAGTCGCTTTGCCCTCAAGGTGGCAAACGACGTGCTCGCAAGTGGACAACCACGAGTTCTTGAACCGATGAATTCTGCAGACCGCAAGATTGTTCACGACACGCTTGTGGAGTTTGCAGGCATTGCCACCCGTTCGCAAGGACAAGATCCACACCGCCGTGTTGTGGTTGCACTTGCAGACGACCAGCCAGAAGAGGCCTAACTAGACTGCCCTTGTGGCAGTTCCCCGTCCAGCCGAGCACGAAGGGCTGATCCGCATCTTTAGCGCGGCTCAACGCATTGGTGCGCTCGGCACGCAACCCGTGAAAGACATGATTTCCCATGCATGTGCTTTTGCCGACGCTCTCCCGCTATCGGTTCGAACCTGCGTAGACCTGGGAAGTGGAGCCGGTGTCCCGGGACTGGTCATTGCTATTGCCCGCCCAGAAGTTCAGCTCACCTTGGTTGATCGTCGCTCGAAACGGACCGATGCCCTGCAACGAGCTGTTAAAGCCTTAGGCATTGAACAACAAGTTTCGGTGGTGTGCGCCAACGTGGAGAGTTTTGCGCGGACCGCCAATATCAAGCACTCGTTTGATGCTGCTTGTGCGCGCGGGTTTGGCCCACCCGAGTTCACGCTGCAGTGGTCAGCCGAACTGGTCAAGGCAGGGGGAGTCATCGTGGTCTCTGAACCACCACCCGGCTCCCCTGACCGTTGGCAAGGAATGAACCTTTCAGCCCTGGGCGTTTCTGAACCCACCCGCATTGGGCCTGTTGCAATGTTCCACGTGGAACATTAACGACCGACCCGCGAACCCAATTTCAAAATGTTCCACGTGGAACATTCCAGTGCGCTATCCCCCTAAAAGTCTTCGCATGGCGGTATTCTTGGCTCATCATGAACATGCCAGGTACCACCTCCACTGGTCCGTATCCGACACCGCGGATTATTGCAATGGCGAACCAAAAAGGCGGCGTTGGTAAGACCACGACCACCATCAACCTTGGAGCATGCCTTGCAGAACAGGGATATCGGGTGCTTCTGATTGACCTCGACCCACAAGGAAACGCGTCAACTGGGCTGGGTCTGAACACCCGGGATATGGAAACCAGTATCTATGACGTGTTGCTTCATGAAACACCGCTTGAGGACTGCTTGGCCCCGACTGCGGTAAAGAACCTCTTTGTTGCACCGTCGAACCTGGATTTGGCGGGCGCCG
>JBEAOI010000120.1:0-4111 GCA_041165005.1 Actinomycetota bacterium | reverse complement strand
AAGAAACTGCGGGTACTCCAAGCATGGGGAGTACTGGCAGTGCAACGAGGAGAAACAAGAAGCCAAGCACGCCAAACAGCGACCCAGGCAATGCAACAAAAAGTATTCCAATGAGAGAAATTGCGAGCGAGGTGCCAACCGCAATCAGGCCGCCGCGTTGGCGAACCTGTGTGCGGTGAAAAGCAATTCCGTCGTGTATCACGATCTAATCGTACGAGCATTTGCAGGTTTTTCTGGGTACTTGCATCGGCGGACTGCCATGTTGTGTATCTGTGCCGTTGTGCTGATGCTGCACGGATGCTCAGAATGGTCGCAACTTCGCTCGGCAAGTAGCGAGCCGTTCAATGGGTTCGCTCGCGTTGTTGAGGACCCGGTCGCGAAATTTGGGGGAACGCAAGTGGTGCTCAGTATTGAAGGAAAGCGTTATTTGGCGTTGGCTCACTCGGTGGCTGGTCGGCGAATGTTGTTGAGCGAAGCAGGGAATGTCTTGCGTGTTCAAGGAGTTCGCGCACCACTGCCAAGCGTTTCGGTTCGAAGGTACGCATCGCGACATATTGTTGGCACGTTCAGTGTCACATTTACAGACGAAACAATCTTTCCTTCATCTCCGCTTTATCGCAGTGCAAACAAAACGCGTGCAACGATGTTGCAGGCTGCACAGCTCATGCCACGTGATGATGTGGCCTTATTCATGGGGCTCGTTATTGGCGATGACCGCGCGCAACCGCGCACCATGATTACCGCATTTCGTGAATCTGGGCTATCGCATCTCACAGCAGTTTCGGGTCAAAATGTTGCGTTCGTGCTTACCGTGTTCGGTTCGTATATCAATCGTGCACGCACGTGGTGGCGGCTTGGACTCACGTTGTTTCTGCTGGTTTGGTTTGTGGTGATGACTCGGGCCGAACCTTCGGTTCTACGCGCATCAATGATGGCTGCGATGTCGGCGATTGCATTTGCTCGTGGCCGAGACTTGCCAGCGCACAAAGCTTTGCTGTATTCGGTAGGAGTACTTCTTGCTATTGACCCGCTTCTGGTGTTGTCCATTGGCTTTTGGATGTCGTCGTTGGCTACTGGCGGTCTCATTTTTGTGACGCCATGGATCAAGAAACTTCTGCATGGTCCTCAGTGGTTCACCAATCCACTGTCCACAACACTTGGCGCACAGGTTGGCGTAATGCCTGTTTCGCTGTTCATCTTTTCTTCTGCTCCTGCAATCTCACTCGTTACTAACTTGCTTGCGGTGCCGGTTGCAGGGTTTGTCATGCTCGTAGGAATGTCGGTTGCATTCATCTGCGGATTGTTGATCACCATGTTTGGACCGGCTGTGAGTCCATTGTGCGAGGCGGCCATGTTGCCCGTTCAGTTTGGAACTCGGTGGGTGTGGTGGGTGGCAGCAGTGGGTGAGCGCGTTTCTCCACAGGGAATAGCAAATGTGTTGCTGTGGGCAGTTTGGGCTGTCTTTCTTGTGGCACTACACCGATCTGCGAGAATGCATGTGTGACGGTGTATCTCATTACTGGCAGTGATTCGCGTTTGGTTTCTGCAAAGCTCACCGACCTCACCACCGAACTCATTGGCGATGGCGACCGCAACACCATGTTTGAAAGCCACGATCTCGAATCGGTTACCGCCGACGAACGAGAGTCCGCAATTGCCAATGCGGTCATGGGTGCTCAAACCGAGTCGTTGTTTGGTGATCAGCGAGTTGTAGTGCTTCGCGGGTTGCAAGAAGCAACCGTCGATCAATTGAAGCCATTGATCAAATATCTTGAGCGTCCTCTCGATGTCACGCACTTGGTAATTACGGCGGAAGGCAAACTGGCCAAATCCACTACCGATGCGTTGAAGGCTGCCGGCGCGACCACGTTCAACACTTCTCCGCCAAGTCGTAAGAACGACCTCACCACATGGTTCATGGAACAGTTCACCGAGGCTGGCCTCAAACTGGACTCTGCAGCGGTTGCATCAATAATCGACTGGCTCGGTCAAGACCAAGCACGTCTGCCTTCGCTTATCGACGTGTTGTCGTCAACGTATGGCACTGCAAAAAAACTCAGTAGTTCTGACATCGAACCGTTCCTAGGTGATCAGGGAAGTGTGTTGCCGTGGGACTTAACCGATGCCATCGATAAGTCCGACTCAAATACTGCGCTGGTGATGTTGCGTCGTATGTTGCGCAGCGGCGAGTACCACCCGTTACAAGTGATGTCGCTATTGCATGGTCACTACACCAAGCTCATGAAGTTAGATGGCCCCGATGTTCGGTCAACTCAAGACGCCATGAGTCTCTTTGGTTCAAAGAGCGACTTCCAGGCAAAGAAGTATCTGAGCACGTATCAAAGAATGGGTTCGCGCAATATTTCAACCGCAGTGCAGTTGTTGGCTCGCGCCGATATTGACTTACGCGGAGGCAAAGACCTAGAAGAAGAACTGATAATGGAAATTTTGGTTGCTCGACTCAGCCGTTTGGGCGGAGGAGCACAGCGAGTTACTTCGCGGCGTTGATCTTCTTCATCAAGCGGCTCTTCTTGCGAGCTGCTGTATTTGGATGAATCACACGCTTTGCCGAAGCCATGTCGAGACGCTTAACAGCAAGACGAAGGGCTTCTGGATTGTCATCGGTACCGATGGTGTCAACAGCATTCTTAATACGGGTGCGAACTTCGCTCTTGGTTGCGCGGTTGCGCGCGGTTGCCTTGGCGTTTGTGAGAATTCGCTTCTTTTGGCTCTTGATATTTGCCACTTCGAGTAACCGTCTTTCGTTCTGTTGTTCCGTGAATTTCGGGACTCTTTAGGCTAACAGCGACACCCACGAGCCCCCAACTGTAGAATTTGAGGGCTGAAGCGCCGTTTCTCACCCCAAACCAGCGGCCCAGCAGAACAGCATCGCCCACATGGATCTCGCCAACATCCGCAATTTCTCGATCATTGCCCATATTGACCACGGCAAGTCGACCCTGTCTGACCGCATTTTGGAGATCACGGGGGCTGTGCAGTCGCGCGACATGCGGGCCCAGTATCTCGACAGCATGGACTTGGAGCGCGAACGCGGAATCACCATTAAGGCGCAAAACGTTCGTGTGCCATGGAAAGACAATTGGTTGCATCTCATCGACACGCCGGGTCACGTGGACTTCGGTTACGAAGTCAGTCGCTCACTTGCTGCGTGTGAAGGTGTGGTGTTGGTGGTGGATGCAGCGCAGGGTATTGAAGCGCAAACTCTTGCCAACTGTTATCTAGCGCTGGAAAGCAATTTGGAAATTGTTGCAGTGCTGAACAAGATCGACTTGCCGGCTGCAGATCCAGATCGCTACGCGATGGAAATTGAAAAGGTGTTGGGAATTCCTGCCGAAGACATCTTGCGCATTTCGGCAAAGACAGGTGCTGGAGTTCCAGAACTTTTGGATGCAGTTGTAGAACGCATTCCTGCTCCGAAGGGCGACATCAATGCGCCTCTTCAAGCACTCATTTTTGATTCGCAATACGACACGTATCGCGGAGTGGTGTCGAGCGTTCGCGTCATGAACGGTCGCATGAGTAGCGGAAGCAAGTTGTTGTTCATGCAAACGAAGGCAACGCACGAAGTGTTGGAGATCGGTGCTCGCATGCCAGCGCCAACACCGGTCGCCGAACTAGGGCCAGGCGAAGTGGGTTACCTCATTGCAGGAATTAAAGATGTTGGTGAAGCGCGAAGCGGTGAAACGGTAACCACATTTGTCGACCCTGCAGCCGAACCGCTTGATGGTTATCTCGATCCGAAACCAATGGTGTTTTGTGGTCTCTTCCCAATTGATGGAGACGATTTCGAAAACCTGCGTGAAAGTTTGCAGCGATTGAAACTCAACGATGCATCCATCACTTACGAACCAGAGTCTTCGGGGGCTCTCGGATTCGGCTTCCGTTGCGGATTCCTTGGTTTGTTGCACATGGAAATCGTGAAAGAGCGTTTGGAGCGAGAGTTCAATCTTGCGCTCATTGCCACTGCGCCGTCGGTGGAATACATGGTGCACAAAACCGATGGTCAGGTGCTGAAGGTAGACAACCCTGCCGACTTGCCAATGACGAACTACATCGCATCCATTGAAGAACCATTTTTCCGAGTCAGCAT
>JBEAOI010000119.1:0-4522 GCA_041165005.1 Actinomycetota bacterium | reverse complement strand
ACGCCCCGACCTGCAACCACAATGTTTGGAACTCCAATGAGTTCTGCATCTTTAAACTTCACGCCAGGAGAAATACCCTGACGGTCATCGAGCAACACCTTGAGGCCAGCGGATTCAAGTTCGGCAACGAGCGATTCGGCAGTAGCAGTAATGGTCGCATCGTCTTTGCCGGCAATCACAATGTGCACATCAAAAGGTGAGACTTCAAGCGGCCAGCGCAAACCGTTGTCGTCGTGCATTGCTTCTGCGATGGCTGCAACAGCACGGGAAACGCCAATGCCGTAGCTGCCCATGGTGACGGTTTGCTGTTTGCCATTTTTGTCGAGCACCTGTAGCCCAAGTGCCTCTGCATACTTCGGTCCAAGTTGAAATACATGGCCAATTTCGATGCCGCGCTTAATGGTGAGTGCAGATCGACATGATGGGCAGGTGTCGTCGTCGCGAATTTCTGCAACATCGAGTGTTCCATCAGCAGTGAAATCGCGACCATTCACCAAGTTCATGACGTGCTTGCCACGGCTGTCTGCACCGGTGATCCATGCGCTACCCACAGCCACGCGCGGATCGAGCATGTAGCGAATGCCCGAAGCGTTGTTCGTTCCAAGAACTCCCGGTCCGATGTAGCCCTTCACTAGCGCAGTGTTGGCTGAGAAGTGTGTTTCGTCGAATGCTTCAACTTCGGCAGGAGACACTTGTGCTTCAAGTCGCTTTAGGTCTACTTCGCGATCACCGGGAACACCAATTGCTAATGCTTCAAGTCGGCCATCAGGGTGGCGCAAATTAACGACAACGTTTTTCAACGTGTCGGCAGCTGTCCATTGACGACCGCTGAGTTGCAAGTCTTCGCGAGCGTTAAACAGATCGACAAGAGTTTGAATCGTTGGAGTGTCTGGAGTGTCAACTACTTTCGCTGCAGCCACCGACGAGGCATCAATCGCATCAGCAACTCCTACACGCACTGCTTCAGTGTTTGCGGAGTAGTTGCAAGCGGTGCATTGGACAAATGTGTCTTCGCCAATGTCGCATGGAAACAGAAATTCTTCGGAAGCAGAACCGCCCATTGCACCAGACATTGCCGACACGATGGCAAATGGCAAACCAAGACGTTCAAAAATTCGAATGTAAGCATTGCGGTGCGCGTCGTAACTGCGCTGCAAACCTTCTTGGTCAAGGTCGAAGGAATATGAGTCCTTCATAGAAAACTCGCGACCACGCAACAAGCCGCCGCGAGGACGGGCCTCGTCACGGAACTTGTTTTGAATTTGGTACAACCACACCGGTAAGTCTTTGTAACTGGAGTACAAATCCTTGACGAGCAAGGTGAACATTTCTTCATGTGTTGGTCCAAGCAGGAAATCAACTTTGCGTCGGTCCTGCAAACGAAACAGGTTGTCGCCGTAATCGGTCCAGCGACCCGTCACTTCATATGGTTCCTTTGGCAACATTGCCGGGAAGTTCACTTCCTGAGCGCCAATGGCATCCATCTCTTCGCGAATAACGCGGGCCACATTTTGAAATACCCGATAGCCAAGTGGCAGCCAGGTGTACCCACCAGGTGCCGCGCGACGGATGTATCCCGCCCGAACCAAGAGGCGATGGCTCGGTACTTCTGCGTCGGCTGGATTGTCCCGCAGAGTGCGTACGAACAGGGTTGAGAGGCGTTGAACCACGTGCGAACCTTAGTTTACGGGGCTATAATTTTTGATGTCCTTTGAAAGTCAGTGACTGGAAGGCGTGGGTTTCGACCCACGCCCTTTGTTTTTTCTAAGGACGGTTTAGGCAGCGGTTTTGCCAACCTTGATGGAAATCGGGGGAGCAAAACCCTTGAGAGTAGGGAGAGGAGGTTGAACATGTCGGTTACCCGTGGAAGCGCTCAGTCGAGCCCTGTTATCGATCGTGTCACAGCACTCATCAGCCCCATCGTGTCCGACCTCGGTCTTGACTTGTACGACATTGAGTATTCGGGTGGAATCCTGCGCGTTGTTGTTGACACGCTGCCAGGTGGCCCAGAAGGTGTCAGCCTCGACAACATCTCACTGATCACGCGCTTAGTTTCGCGCGAGTTTGATCACAGCGATCCAATTCCTGGTCGCTACACGCTCGAAGTGTCGAGCCCTGGTCTTGAGCGCACGTTGCGCGAGCCACGTCACTTCCATCGCGAAGTCGGCAAAGTTATTGCCGTGAAGTTGGAGTCGCCACTGAATGGCGAGCGCCGTGTGCAAGGCGATCTCATCGCTGCAAACGAAGAAGGAATCACTGTGCGTTTGGCCGATAAGGAAATGTCGGAAGTCAACATTCCGTTTTCCATCATCGACCGCGCAAAAACAGTTTTCAATTGGGGCCCGGCACCAAAGCCTGGCTCAAAGAAATCAACCGGTTTATCGAAATCGAATGAAGACGGAGGCAATGCATCATGAGCAATCTTGATATGACAGAAGCAATTCGCATGCTCGCCGGAGATCGTGGCATCTCCGTCGACTCGCTGTTGCAAGTGTTGGTAGAGGCACTGGCTACGGCGTACAAGAAGCGTCCTGGCGCAGCAGAAGAAGTCATCGTGGGTATTAACCCAGAAAACATGGACATCACGTTCACGGCATACGACGTGGACGACGACGGCAACTGGATTAACGAGCGCGACGACACGCCAAACAAGGCCGACCTCGGTCGCATCGCAGCACAAACTTTCCGCCAAGTCATGAGCCAGCGCATCCGCGAAGTTGAACGCGATCGCAAGTTCGAAGAGTACGCAAACCGCGAAGGCGACATTGTGTCCGGCATCGTGCAAAAGACCGACACCAAGTACACCTTGCTCGACCTTGGCCGCGTAGAAGCATTGTTGCCACAAGCCGAGCAAGTGCAAGGCGAAGTGCGCGAACCAAATGCACGTCTCAAGGCATACATCGTGGAAGTTCGCAAGACTCCAAAGGGCCCGCAAATCGTGGTCAGCCGTACCCACCCAGGTTTGATCAAGCGCTTGTTCGAACTTGAAGTACCAGAAATCGCCGATGGCGTTGTTGAAATTAAGGCTTGCTCGCGCGAACCAGGTCAACGCACCAAGATCGCCGTGTGGTCAAACGATCACAACGTTGACCCAGTGGGTGCATGCGTTGGTGCTCGTGGCGGACGCGTACGCATGGTGGTTACCGAATTGCGTGGCGAAAAAGTTGACATCATTCCATTCAGCGAAGATGTTCGCGACTTCATTGCAAAAGCAATGTCGCCTGCAAAGGTCACTGAAGTTTGTTTGAGCCCAGACGGCACACAAGCTGACGTCATCGTTCCTGACTTCCAGTTGTCACTCGCAATAGGCAAAATGGGCGTGAACGCAAACTTGGCTGCACGTCTTACCGGTGTGCGTCTCGACGTGAAGAGCGAAACGCAAGCAGCAGAAGAAGGCGGCGGTTCATACGTTCCATCTTCAACTGATGCAGCAGCACCAGCAGCCGATTATGCAGAAGGTGAGTGGGTCACAAACCCAGACACCGGCGCAATGGAATGGCATGCAGCAGATGGTTCAGTCGTAAGCCAAGAACAATGGGCAACTGACACGGGTTCAACTTCAACAAACGAAACTGAGGCGTAGTACTTGGCAAAGATTCTGCGCGTTCATGAGCTCGCTAAAGAGCTCGGCATGACAAATCAAGAGACTCTTGATTTGTGTGGCAAGTTAGGTGTTGGCGTAAAGACGCAATCATCAACCATCATTGAGCAACAAGCCGACCGCGTTCGCGCTCGTGCCGAACGCGATGGGTTGAAGCGCGATGTTCAACCTGAAGAGCCAAAGCCGGTGAAGAAGGCCGCGAAGAAGGCTGCACCAAAAAAGGTTGCAGAAGATGGAAGTGAAGAAAAACCAGTAAAGAAAGCGGCGAAAAAAGCAGTTGCGAAGAAGGCACCTGCAAAGAAAGCTGCTGCAAAGAAAACTGGAGCAGCAGAAGAAGTTGTTGCTGAAACTGCAGTTGAATCGACGCCAGCACCAATTGCTGACTCGCATGCAGCGCCAATAACTTCTGCTCGACCAGTTACGAGTTCTGCACCAATTACTTCTGCGCGACCTGTTACCAAGGCTGCACCTGCTGTTGCTCCAACGCCTGCACCAGCTCCTGCGCAGCAAAGTGATGCTGCTCCACAAGCTCCTGCGGCCGATGCTGCTCCTGCGGCAACGACAGCTCCAGCACCTTCGGCTCCTCGTCCGCCGCAGCCACCGCGTTTAGGTCCAAGTGGTCGTCCAATTCCGCCACCTCCAGGTAGCGGTCGTCCAATTCCTCCTCCTCCTGGTCGCCCAGGCGGAGCACCTGGTGCCGGCCGTCCACCTATGGGTGGTCGTCCAGCTGGCCCAGGGGCTGGTGCTCGCACCGGTCGTATTCCTGCAAGTGCACTTGGTCGCGGTCCTGTAGGTACTGGTGGACCAATGCGTCCATCTGGCCCTGGCACGCGCGGACCTGGTGGTCCTGGTGCAGGCCGTCCTGGTGGTCCGGGTGCTGGTCGTCCAGGTGGCGGACCAGGTCGTCCTGGTGGTCCGGGT
>JBEAOI010000118.1:0-11023 GCA_041165005.1 Actinomycetota bacterium | reverse complement strand
GAGCCGTGAAATAGAGACGAGTGACTGCGATTGATTGTGCGCAGAAACTCCATGCACCAAAATGTTTGAATCTGGATGATCTTCTCGAAACATTAAGCCTGTGTGCAAAAGTGGGCGCAATGCTTTGTACTTCGCAATGACGGATGCAAGTCTGTCTCGCTCGTGGATCGATGCGTCAAGCAGGTTCCATTCGATTCCTAGCCACCCAAAAAGCGCTGTCGAAGCCCGAAATGCAAGCGAGTGACGGCGTTGTGTGATGTGGTTGATTGGTGATCCAATATGAGTGCCGAGTACTTCGGGTGGCATGAGTCGTTGAGCGCCACGCTGAATGAGCGTTCGATCGAGGGGATCAATGGAGTCACTTGTCCAGAATCGATCAACAAAGGGAAGAATCCCAAAGTCAACTCGCCCTCCACCGGATGCGCATGACTCAAACTGAACCCACGGGTGAGTTTCTTTTAGTTGACCCAGTAGTTCGTAAGTGCCAAGGGTTTGTGCATGTGCTGGCGAGGCAACGAGATCTCGATTGTGGTCCCATTTCACATAGGAGATGTCATGGGCGTCGAGTAATTGCGAAATGCAATTAAATAAATACTTGCGCACTTCATTCTTCGACATGTCAAGGACAAGTTGATTCCGCCCCGTGATTGGTGTGCTCGCCCCACTGTGAAGTACCCAGTCTGGATGCTGACGATACAAATTGCTGTTTGGATTAACCATCTCGGGTTCACACCAAATTCCAAACTCCATTCCCAATGACTTCACGTGATTAATCAGTGGAGTGAGTCCATTTGGCCAAACAGAAGAGTCAACAATCCAGTCTCCAAGACCAGCAGTATCGTTTCGCCTTCCTGAAAACCAGCCATCATCAAGCACGAAACGCTCGACACCGACATATGCAGCTACATCCGCAAGTTTTGTCAGCGTTTCAAAATTGTGGTCAAAGTACACCGCTTCCCAGGTGTTGAGTGTGACCGGCCGCGGTGTGTTTTCATGTCGCAAGCCTGATCGAACAAATTGATGAAATTGCTGTGATGCAAAACTCAGGCCATGCGATGAATACACCGCGTAAACAGTTGGTGCGGAATATGTGTCGTTCGGTTGAATGACAAGCTCTCCTGCATTCAGTTTTTCCCCAACAAGCATGTGTTTGTGGTGTTCAGTAACTCCGTCGAGTGTGATTTCGAAGTTTCCACTCCACCCAACATGGCAACCCCATACCTCACCATGTTGTTCGCCGAATTGTGTTGTCCCCGCAAAAACCACGGGCCATTTCTCATGAGAGGTTCGACCTCTGTTGTTGGAAACCGACTGGGTTGACTGCATCCAAGGAGTTCGTTGTTCGCCAAACTCCATTCCCCAGCGGCCACCGATGGTGAGAAGTTCTTGGGCTCGTGGTGGAACGGGAAGAGCAATGCGCAGGCTATGCAACAGATAGGGCAACGAACCACGATTAGAAAGTGCGCCAGTAATTGAGAGAACTCCGCTCGTATGAATTTCAACGCTGATCTGCAATTCGAGTTCAAGGCCAGCATCACGAAGTGTGAAGTTGGCTGAGGTTGTTGTGTTGGTGCTTGATGAAATTATGAAATGGGGAAATGATCCTGAACCATCGGGGAAACAACCCTCGACGCCGGGATTGCCAAGCCACCCATCATGGTGTTGAGCAATGATGCCGAGTGGAGGATCAAGGTCAACTCCACCGCCGAGAACGGCTCGCATAAACAAGTTCTGATGAAGTGGTTTTTCTCCAAGAAAACTTCCCCAGTACACAATCGCGGGAACGTTGCCTCGCGTGCTGATGACAACGCTGAGACGTTCGTCGTGCAAGTGAAGAAGTTGATCGTTGGCTGCCACTAATGAATAAGTCTGCCAGTCCAAGCGATGGTGAACCACCTTGCCAGCGACTCTCCAGGAGCGATAATGACGGCCGAATCATTGATTCCATTTGGAGCACCCGATTGAGGCTCTATGCATGTTGCGTGTGTCGGTTGGTCGTACACCACCCAATGTGAACAGTCACTCGATAGAACTAAGTCAACTCCATTGACCGTGAGTGATAGTGGTGCAAGTGGATTGACAAAGCAGTCATCAACGTTTGAGGCATCAGCTTGCACGCAATGTGATGTAGCTATTCCATGTTCATCGCGTTGCAACATTGATTCAAAAATCAGTGAAGTGCGACTTGGTTTGCAAAACCATGGATGCCAACCAACTTGTGCGGGCATTGCTTGATCGCCAGCAGTAAGGCGCAGTTCTAAGCGGACATGGTCATTTCGCAATTCAATGCGTTGAGTCACCGAACCGCCAAATGGCCATTGCGAACCTAAATCGGCGATGAGGTCAAGTGATGATGCGGTTGCATCAAGGACAGTCCACGATTGTGCGAAGACTGTTCCATGACCTGCGTGTGGTGGAAGGGTGAGCGGCAGTTGGTATTCAATATTGTTGAACCGCACAACTCCTGATCTGACGCGGCCAGCGTATGGAACCATCGGGTAGCAACCCCAGGTAAGAGTTGTGTCGTCAGGGCCGTCGGTAAGGAGAACCTCCGCATCGTGGATGCGCAACGATGCGAGTCGACCGCCATAAGTTGAGTCCACAATGACAGATGCAATGTCGTTGCTCAGCGTGAAAACCACGCATGGATTCTTATCATTTGCTAACAACTGAAGATTTCGGCCTCGGGGGAACTATCCTGTCGTCAACGAAGGAAGTGCAGTTTCGGGTCGCTAGCTCAGTTGGTAGAGCAACGGACTTTTAATCCGCAGGTCCAGGGTTCGAGCCCCTGGCGACCCACCATTGGTTATTCGCCGGCAGCGATACCAAGTATCTAATTTAGAGATACTTCTGGCTTGTGTATCACAGTTCACGATAATCGTGGGAGACTGAATCCATGTTCATCCCCCTCCTTATCACAGCAGGTGTTTTCACACTCGCACACCGCCTGGTCATGACTTCCGTAGACACATTCAACGAATACGGCGACCAGGGCCCAGACTTTCGTCTCTAATCCCTCAATTCGCCAGATGTCACTGACATCGGGGTGAATGAAAGGCGAGACTGTACTGAGTGAGTACAGACGAGTCAGTAGTCAACCAGCTGGATCTTTCGATTACCGGCATGTCATGCAATGCATGTGCCATGTCAATTGAAAAGGGACTGAATGCGCTTCCCGGCGTGGAAGCAACAGTGAACTTCGCAACTGAATCTGCTCGAGTGGCATTTGATTCGACTTCTACCGATGTAGCAACTTTCATTTCAACAATTGAGGGTCTTGGATATGGTGCGCGAACGCTCGCTGAAACCACACCCGACATGTTGGATGCCGAAGTTCGTGAACGTGTATCAATGTTAAAAACACGACTACTGGTGTCGTTGGTTTTAGCTGTTCCTGTTGCCGTGGTGTCTATGTTTATGACACTGCAGTTTTCGAACTGGCAGTGGTATGCATTGGTGCTTTCTGCACCGGTAGTCACATGGGGTGCGTGGCCGTTTCATCGTGCAGCGCTCATGAATGCGCGTCATCGAAACACCACAATGGACACGCTGATTTCACTTGGTGTTGTTGCCGCAACCGGATGGTCATTGTGGGCACTGATTTGGGGTGGTGCAACAGATGGTCACAGCATGTCTGGCATGGTCGGCATGGCCGAATCTCCGCATGTGTATTTCGAAGTCGCTGTTTCGGTCACCGTGTTTTTGTTGGCCGGTCGATATTTCGAGGCTCGTGCAAAAAGAAGAGCGGGCGATGCACTTCGCGCACTTCTGGCACTCGGTGCGCGCAGCGCAACGGTTCTCCGTGACGGCGAAGAAAAAGTAATTGAGGCTGCTCTTATCAAGGTTGGCGATTTAATCGTGGTTCGTCCCGGCGAAATCATTGCGGCAGATGGAATTGTGCAAGAAGGTGACTCCACTATCGATGCGTCAATGCTCACGGGTGAAAGTGTCCCTGTAGATGTTGCAAAAGGCAGCAAAGTAACGGGAACAACAGTGAACTTGACGGGCAGAATCATTGTGAAAGCACGTCGGGTTGGTGCAGATTCAACTTTTGCGCAAATGACCAAACTCGTGCGTGATGCGCAATCCACCAAAGCACCAGTGCAGCGCTTGGCTGACCGGGTAAGCAGCGTGTTTGTGCCGACAGTGATTGTTATCTCGGTTCTCACATTTATTGGCTGGTATGTGCTTGGTGACAATGCCAATCGCGTTGCAGATTCATTCACTGCCGCTGTTGCCGTGCTGATCATTGCGTGCCCATGCGCGCTTGGTCTTGCAACACCTACAGCATTGATGGTGGGAAGTGGTCGCGCAGCACAGATGGGAATTGTGATTAAGGGCGTGGATGTATTGCAGAGCACACGTCGTATTGACACCGTGGTGTTTGACAAAACAGGAACAGTGACAACTGGTGTCATGCAATTGATAGATGTGGTGTGTGCAACTGGCGTAACGCGTGCAGAGGTGCTTGGTTTCGCAGGCGCTTTGGAGCATGCAAGTGAACACCCAGTGGCGAAAGCAATTGCCAATGCAGCCCGTGCCGAACTAGGCACTCTCGCGGGTGTCGGTCATTTTGAGTCGATCGCAGGAATGGGAACGATTGGCGTGGTGGACGGTAAGCGCGTGATGGTTGGTGGTGAACCACTATTTGAAAAGCAGCTCACCATCGTTTCGAAAGACATGAAAGATGCGTTGCATGCAGCGCGCAACTCTGGGAATACTGCGGTGCTTGTTGCCTACGATGGTTCGGCAAAGGGTGTATGCGTTATTGCTGATCAGCCAAAGCAACACAGCGCTGAAGCGATTGCCGATTTGCGCAAACTTGGCTTAAGGCCGGTGTTGCTTACTGGGGACAATCGGGCAACTGCTGTTGCCGTTGCAGAGCAAGTAGGCATTGATACTGACGAACAACATGTAATTGCAGGTGTGCTTCCTGCCGAGAAGGTGCGTGTTGTTTCGGACTTGCAAGAGCGCGGATATGCGGTTGCCATGGTGGGCGATGGCGTAAATGATGCGGCTGCACTTGCTCAATCCGATGTTGGTATCGCCATGGGAACCGGCACTGATGTTGCTATGAACGCGAGCGACCTCACCATTGTGAGTGGCGACTTGCGTTTGGTGGCAGACGCCATCTTGTTGTCGCGTGCAACGCTGCGAACAATAAGCGCAAATGTGTTTTGGGCATTCATCTATAACGCAGCTGCCATTCCGCTTGCAGCGCTCGGGTATTTGAACCCAATGTGGGCGGGTTTGGCTATGGCCTTTTCTAGCGTGTTTGTCGTGAGCAATTCGCTGCGTTTACGCACTGCAAAACTTACGCCGCACACTGCGTTCGTTCACGCAACTCGATAATTGCTTTGCGACGCCAGGTGCGCACTGTGCGCACGCACACTCCCGCTTCTGCTGCAATGTCTTCCACGGTTTCGCCGCTGCTTAAGCGCATGATCAACTGAAGTGGAGCGGTGCGAATACCGCGTTTCACCGCATCGTGAATGATTTGTGCAAGTTCAACGTTGGGTTCAATGGTGTTGTCTTCTTCAGCGACAAACTTTTCGTCAGTGTCGTCGGTCCAGCTCTCAACTTCTAAACGCTTAAGGCGAGCGTTACGAACAAATGCGAAGTACTCGGTATCACGAACTAGGTTTGACGCGATTTTTGCAGGTCGGCGATCTACGGGGTATTGACGGATCAGGATCCAGGCTTGCCCAAGAATTTCGTTGAACGCTGCATTGAACCCGCCAGTCACAATGTGCCCTCGACGTCCAGCAATTGCAATGAGTGGGGGAAGGATTCGTTGTAACACGATGCGAGCAGCAAGTTCATCGTGAGCTGCGCGTTTTACGAGTGCAAAGAGGAACGCATCGCAATTCTCGTAACTGGTGTCAATCCCGTACCCGGCACGAAGAAGCACCTCGTCAAGGTGGTTGATCGGGCCGCCTGGGAGGTCCCACCGATTGATCAATCGCAGAGTGCGTGGCTGGGCGGAGATGGTTCCCCATTCAGTAACGAGTTTGCGAACAAGAGGTGCTGAACCTACTGGGTGGGTGAGTGATGGACGTTGATGTGTTGGTCGAGTTGTGGTCATGCGAGGGATCTTGTGAAATGACCGTCACTGTGGTCCTCACTTGATCGCTCACCGAAAGTCTCACCGCATTACAAAAACCCTGTCAGTATTGGATTATGCGCATTACTTTGCCGTCAGGTACACCAGCAGAAATTGACACTTCGGTAGCGAATCCCAAAATGGGGTTAGTGATTGCGCCCGATATTTTCGGACTTCGCCCACTGTTTTCTGACTTGGTTTCTCGATTGGCGAACGAATGGCACATGGCCGTGATTGCCGTCGAGCCATTTCCAGGAAAAGCGTTGTCAGCAGATGTAAATGAGCGCTTCGCCGAAATGGCCAAGTTGGACGACAGCGTTCACTTACGCGATCTCACTGAAGCAGCCGACGCGCTTTCGGTTGATCGTGTTGGACTCATCGGATTTTGTATGGGTGGCATGTATTGCTTTAAGGCAGCACGAAGTGATCGCTTTGCAAAAATTTCATCGTTCTACGGAATGATTCACGTGCCCGAAGGATGGCAGAGTGCAACCCAAGGCGACCCAATGGAATATCTGTATTCGGGTTATCCAGAGCGCGTTCTGGCAATCATTGGTGCACAAGACCCGTACACGCCACCCGAACAAGTAACCGAACTTTTTGAAAGTGGAGTAACGGTGTGTGAATACCCGCATGCGGCACACGGCTTTGCACATGATGCAACACGTCCAGCGCATCGGGCAGAAGATGCCGCTGATGCTTTTGCTCGCACCCAGGAATGGTTGCTTGCAGATTGATTAACTAGCGCGAATTTCCATTCGATCGCGCATCAGAATTTTGTAACGACGATCATGTTGTTCCAACCATCCAAGACGAATGAAACTTGCAATTGCCTTGTTCACGCGTTCGCGTGAGGCACCCACCATGCCTGCGAGTTCTTCTTGTGTAACTGGCAAGACAAATTCGTTATTCCCACTTGAAAGCTCAAGTAAACGCTTCGCTGTTCGACCGGTGACATCAAGAAACACGCTGTCTGCAAGCACTTCGTCCATGGTGCGCAACCGCGTGGCGAGCAACTTAATGACGCCCAACAACATGGTTGGGTTTGCTTGCATTTGTTCGCGCACAGGCGCGTAAGGAATGCGTAGGACAGAGCTTTGTTCAATGGCACGTGCCATTGCGCTTCGAGGTCCTTCGTCGAGCATGCCCAGTTCGCCAAACAGGTCTCCCGACTCCATGAGCGCAAGCATGCTCTCGCGGCTGTCAAGTGGTTTGTTGCCAATAGCAATGGCGATGCGTCCGCTGAGTACTACGAACAATGCGTCCGGAGTATCTCCTTCATTAAACAAAACATCGCCGCGCTGAAGGTTTTGTGTCTTTGCTTGAGCGCAAATCAGCGAAAGCGCACTAGTTGGCGTGTCTGCAAAGAACGAGGTACTTGCAAGAATCTCTTCGTGTGTCATGCGAACTAAGACGGTACTACCCTAAATGAACGTGACAACAGCGCCCACTGAAATTGTTTGGACAATTGTGGTTGCCGCAGGCTCTGGCGCTCGATTTGGTGGTCCAAAACAGTTTTCCATGCTCGGCGATCGCCGGGTCTTGGATTGGTCTGTAGAAACAGCGGGCAGCTCGAGTGCGGGAGTAGTGGTCGTTCTTCCTGCCGCCGATGCAGAACGCGAAGGTGGGGTTGCTGGCGGAGAGACACGAAGTGAATCTGTGCGATGCGGACTTGCAGCTGTGCCAGCAGAAGCCACCATCATCTGTGTGCACGACGCCGCCCGACCATTTGCGAGCGCACACTTATATCGCGAAGTCATAATGCAAGTTCATGCTGGTGCCGATGGAGCAATTCCCGCATTGCCCGTAACAGACACCATTAAGCAAGTGAGTTCACAAAACATTGTTGTAGCAACTCCTGATCGATCTTCGCTTGTTGCGGTACAAACTCCACAGGCTTTTCGAGCATCGGTACTTCGTTCAGCGCACGCATCATCCCCTGAAGGCACAGATGATGCGACACTGGTAGAGGCAATGGGAAAACAAGTTGTCGTTGTCGCTGGTGAGGCAATGAATCGCAAACTCACTGCGCCAGAAGATCTTGAGTGGGCGCGTGCAATGGCGCACACAGAGGCATAGGAGCACATCATGGCGATACGTACCCGTGTAGGACAAGGTTTTGACATTCATCGTTTTGTTGATGGCCCAAGTGATCGTGTGTTGGTGTTGGGTGGAGTGAAATTTCCAAACGAGAAACCACTTGTAGGACATAGCGATGCAGATGTCATTGCACATGCGGCTGCTGACGCATTGCTCGGTGCCGCGTCACTCGGCGACATTGGTATGCATTTTCCAGACACTGATCCGCAGTGGGCCGGAGTAAATTCGCTCACGTTGCTTGCTCATGTAGCCAAGATTGTGCGCGACGCAGGTTATGAAATTGGCAATGTTGATTGCAGCATCGTGTGTGAAAAACCAAAGATCGCTCCGCATCGTGAAGCGATGCAGAAGTTATTGTCTGATGCCGCTGGCGCGACGATCACCGTAAAAGGTCGACGTGCTGAAGGGCTTGGGGCACTAGGTCGAGAAGAAGGAATTGCCTGCTGGGCAGTTGCAGTCATTGAAAGGACGCAGGCATGAAACCACGAAGTACAGGTGGTGGTCGAGGACCATCCCGTGGGGCACCACGAGGGACGAAGAAGCATCGTGGAGGCAGGCCGGCTCCGCGTGAACACGATGGCCCACGTGCGCCGCGCCCAGACAAGCACAGCCTTGGCGGATCCCAAGTAGAAGGACGTCAAGCAGTTCGCGAACTGCTTATTGCGCGCAAACGCAAAGCCTATGAAATTTTAATTTCTAACGACCTTGATAAAAACGACATCATTGACGACATTGTTGAGTTGGCAAATGATCAACGAGTTCCAGTTCGTTATGTTCCGCGCAAAGAAATTGAGCGCGAAGCGCGAAGTGAAGCGCCACAAGGAATTATTGCGACTGCAGCAGGAATCCCTGAAGTAGAAATCGGTGACATATTGAAAAATGCTTCACCATCTCGCAAACCATTCTTCGTTGCGATTGATGGTGTTACTGACCCGGGCAACCTCGGCGCAATTTTGCGTTCGTGCGATGGGGCAGGTGTTGATGCAGTCGTGCTTCCACGACATCGCGCAGTCCACATCACTCCTACTGCAGCAAAATCTGCGGCAGGTGCAGCCGAGTACGTACCTATGTGCATTGTCGGCGGACTACCGACAGCACTAAAACAACTCAAAGATGCTGGGGTTTGGATTATTGGTCTGCATGACTCCGCGGACAAGAACATTTTTGAAATGGGATCTCTTGCAACCGAGTCGGTGTGCTTAGTGCTTGGGGCAGAAGGTCCGGGATTGTCACGTTTGGTTCGCGAACGCTGTGATCTATTGGTCAGTATTCCGATGCTGGGAGCCTTGTCGTCACTGAATGTGTCGGCAGCGGCTGCTTTAGCCACATATGAAGTTGTGAGGGCGCGCACAACGAAATAGCCAAACGCCCGTATCATTGAGGCGCTCAATGAATACGCCGGGTTAGCTCAGGGGCAGAGCAACCGCCTTGTAAGCGGTAGGTCGTGGGTTCAATTCCCACACCCGGCTCTGAAATACCGACCATGACTCAATCGGTATGCCCAAGACGGGTACGGTAAATGTATGAGTCAAAACGCGCGTCGCCCCCGCCGTGGAGCAGGTTCCAACGGTTCAAGTCTCAACTCAACCATGTCAATCGTTGTGGCAGCAGTTGCCGTATTGCTTGGTTTCCTCATTCTGCGTGACATCGGTGGAAGTGATTCATCGACCACAGACATTCCTGTTGATCCAGCGACGAGTGAAAACATCGTTACTGAAACAACGCTTGTTGATCCTGCTGTTGTGGAAACAACTTTGCCACTCACCGGGTTCAAAGTGCAGATCGCTAATGCGTCAAAGGTTTCGGGCAGCGCTGGAGACCTCACTACACAACTTCAAGGTCGTGGATTCATTGTTCAGCCGGCTATTAACACCGATGCTGCAACGCAGAAACAGACTGCAACTGTTGTGTATTACAACCCAGGTAGTGAAGGTGCAGCAGCGCTTGTTGCAACAACACTTGGTGGTGTTGCAACGGCTCCAATGCCAACTCCAATTCCAACGGAAACGGGAAACATTGGTGAAGCAAGCGTTTTGATCTTGCTGGGAACAGACCTTGCAGGTAAACCGCTTCCTGCTGGCTGATTAACGTCTAGCGAGTAATTCGCGAGCTGCTTTTTCAATAGAGGTCAGTGTTTGTTCCATGGCGGCTTCTTGGCCGAATGATTCCACCAAGCTGATTGCTTCAATGCGGGTTCGTTGCTCTGGTTGTGCATCTCCACAAATGACGGCTACTGGTTTGTTGGCCTTCATGGCAAGTTGCTGAACTCCACCAACAACTTTGCCGTTGAAGCTTTCTTCATCTAGGAAACCTTCGCCCGTAATCACAAAATCGCAATTGTTGATGTGCTCGTGCAGTCCTACTTCGTCTGCAACGATGTCGAACCCTGGAACCAGTTTTGCGCCTAGTGCTGCAAGCCCGCCAGCAAGTCCGCCAGCAGCACCGGCACCTTCAATTTCTGAAACGTCAACACCGAATTCGTCTTTGTAGGTTTGAACAAGGGCGTGTAGTCGAGAGGTAAGAAATTCGATTTGTGTAGGCGTTGCACCTTTTTGGGCTCCAAATAGCTTTGCTGCGTCAGTGAACTTTGCCCGCACGTCGCACGCCACAAGAAACTCCACGCCACGTAAACGGGCAGCAGACTTAATGGCACGAATTGCGCCAAGGCCTCCATCCACTGTCGCGGAGCCACCCACACACACGATGATGCGCTTTGCACCGTCATTCAGGGCAGTGTCAATCAATTCGCCAGTGCCAATGGTTGATGCAGCGATGACGTCATTGTGTAACTTTCCGCCAACCAAACTGAGACCTGAAGCT
>JBEAOI010000117.1:0-3580 GCA_041165005.1 Actinomycetota bacterium | reverse complement strand
TCGGCTACTTCTCGAATTGGTGGCAGATCTATTTCGTAGACACTCCATACTTTGCAGCGAACTCGTTACCCATGCTTCGACACCTGTGGTCGTTAGCCGTAGAGGAACAGTGGTATGTGCTGTGGCCCATCGTCTTTGTTTTTGTGTTGGGAAACAAGCGAATTCCACGGTGGATTTCGGCCGTAGTTATTGGGCTTTTGGCCGCTGCAGTGATGGTGGGAACCGCTTTGGCGTTTTCTGCTGATAACGAAACTCGCATCAACTTTTTGTATCTCAGCACAATCACGAGGTCGAGCGGGCTGTTGCTTGGTGCGGCGCTGGCATGTATCTGGCGTCCTTGGAAAAAGGCAGTTGTTCGTTTTGCGAGGGTGCGATCTGGCCTTGCCGATGTATTAGCGCTTAGTGCATTAGCAACGCTTGGGTATATCTCAGCTTTCATTCATGTTGCCGACGAGCAGCTGTATAGGGGTGGTCTTGCTGCTGCAACATTTGCATCTGCAGTGATTATTGCGGTCGTCGTACGTTCCGGAACATCACTGGTGAAGCGAGTGCTGTCGATTCCCTTGCTTGTGGAGATTGGTCGTCGTTCGTATGGTTTGTATTTGTGGCATTGGCCAATTTTTGTTATCGCCGGTGCACGACTGTCATCAATCCGTCTTGCGTACGCATTAACAGTGACGGTCATCATTAACGAGTTTGTTTATCAATTCATTGAAACCCCAACGCGAAAAGGTGCGATTGGCAATTGGCTTCGCCAACGGCGACAATTGTCAGCCATGCGTCGCAGACTTCCGGTAGCACTCACTGTTGTGGTCGCCGCACTCGTTGGTGTAACGAGTGTGCAGATGTCTGGAATTCAGGCGCGCGATGTTTCAGTTGATACGGGCAACACCGATGTGGTGTTTGTTGTGCCAACAACAATGCCGACAACGGCAACCACGGCGGTGAATACGCCAGTCACCAGCACAACGCTCGCAAAGTTACCGAGACGTTTGGTTATTGTCGGCGACTCACAAGCTCACTCGCTGGCAGTCAACAAGCCAAGTGGCATTGAAAAAACATTCGAAATTACGAATGGTTCAATTGATGGTTGTGGCGTGTACGACCGAGGTGTTGGAATCGGTGGAACTAGCGGAAAGTTCCGTCGCAACTTTGCTAACTGCAAAGGGTTTGAAACAAAGTGGGCAAAGTCGGCGGCACAAGCAAAAGCCGATGTTGCGTTGGTGGTAGTCGGTGCATGGGAAGTGATGGATCTGCAGATCAATAGCTTTCTCTTCAAAGTGAACACTGTTCCTGCAGACACCATGTTCAAGACGCAGCTTCAACGTGGAATTGATGCGTTGCGCAAACAAAATGTTGCTGTAGCGCTCCTCGAAGTTGCGTGTATGCGACCAGTGGAATCAAAAGGCGGACCAGTTCCACCGTTGCCACAGCGCGGTGACGACGCTCGTACGGGTCACCTGAATGCATTGATGCGCGAAGTGGCAGCACCTGAAAACGATGGGGTGTACTTCGTAAACGGACCTAAAGAATGGTGTTCAGACCCCAAGGTTGCCAACAGCCTGAGTTACCGCTGGGACGGAGTACACGTATATAAGCCAGGAGCAAAGCTCATTTTGGAGTCAATCGCACCTGCAATTCTGCAGATTCCCGTTACCCGCTCGAAATAGCATCTGCGCTTACCGTGCGGTAACTTGTGCGCATGGCTGAATTTTCACTTGCACTTAACGATGATCAACTCCAACTGAAGGACTGGATTCACCAGTTCGCGGTAGACACCATTCGTCCTGCCGCTCACGAGTGGGATGAAAAAGAAGAATTCCCATGGCCTGTTGTGCAAGAGGCAGCAAAGATTGGTTTGTACGGTCTCGATTTCATCATGAACGCAATGGCCGACCCAACTGGTCTCACCATGGTGGTGGCAATTGAAGAAATGTTCTGGGGCGATGCGGGAATTGGCATGGCAATCATGGGTTCTGGTCTTGCTGCTGCAGGTATTGCAGGAAACGGAACTCCAGAACAAATGATGGAGTGGGTTCCACAGTGTTACGGAACTCCAGACGATGTGAAGCTTGGCGCATTCTGCGTGAGTGAGCCAGATGCGGGTAGCGACGTTTCAAACTTGCGCACGCGTGCGGTGTACGACGAAGCAAATGACGAGTGGGTATTGAACGGAACAAAGGCATGGATCACTAATGGTGGCATTGCCAACGTGCACGTGGTCGTTGCTGCAGTTGACCCAGAACTGAAAGGTCGTGGCCAAGCAAGTTTCATCATTCCTCCAGGAACAAAAGGCTTGTCACAAGGTCAGAAGTACATGAAGCACGGAATTCGTGCAAGCCATACAGCAGAAGTGGTGCTCGACAATGTTCGCGTACCTGGTCGTTGCTTGTTGGGCGGAAAAGAAAAACTTGATGCAAAACTTGCGCGTTACCGCGAAGGAACGCCAAGCGGTAAGCAGCCAGCAATGGCAACGTTTGAGGCAACTCGTCCGGCTGTTGGTGCACAAGCACTTGGTGTTGCTCGCGCTGCGTACGAGTACGCATTGGACTATGCAAAAGAGCGCCATGCATTCGGCAAGCCAATCATCATGAACCAAGCAATTGCGTTCAAACTTGCCAACATGATCACCCAGATTGATGCAGCACGTTTGCTTATCTGGCGTGCATCGTGGCTTGCAAAAAATGGTGGCTTCAAGAATGCCGAAGGCTCACAAAGTAAGTACTACGCGTCAGAGATGTCGGTGCGAGTTACCGAAGATGCGATCCAGATTTTGGGTGGCTATGGCTACACACGCGAATACCCAGTCGAGCGCTGGCACCGTGACGCCAAGATTCACACCATCTTTGAAGGCACCTCAGAGATTCAACAGTTGGTGATTTCCCGAGCAATCTCAGGCTTGCGCATCGAGTAACAAAAAACACGTTTGAGGCTCAAGACTGAATTCATTGTTTGAACGAAGAGTGGTGATTCGCTTCTAAGATGCAATGACATGCAGCAAATGAGATGGAAATCTTGGGTGACGTCGGGAATCCCAATCACAGGGGCAGCCCTTGTGTTTGCGACTTGGGGGAGCAATCAATCTGCCTTGTTTGCCGCTATTCTCGCAGTGTTTCACGTTGTCTTGGTGCTTGTTTCGGTGAGTCATGCCGAGTCGATTGCTCATCGAATAGGTGAACCTTATGGCACTCTAGTACTTGCGCTTGCAGTGACGGTCATTGAAGTCTCACTTGTAGTGACATTAATGATTACCGAAGGTGACAAGGCTGCGACACTCGCACGCGACACAGTTTTTGCAGCCATCATGATTGTGTGTAATGGCGTAGTAGGACTTTCGATTTTGGTTAAGGCTCGAAAGTCAAAGCTGGTTCGGTTCAGTGAGCAGGGTGCAAATGCACTATTGGGAACAGTGTTGACCATTGCTACTTTAAGTCTGGTTGTTCCCAATTTTACTTCCAGTAGTGAAGGAGCAACATTCACCGGGTCGCAATTTGCATTCTCGGCGGTATCGGCGTTTGTTGTCTATTCCATTTTCGTTTTTGTACAAACGAGAAGTCATCGTTGGATGTTTCTATCACCC
>JBEAOI010000116.1:0-12257 GCA_041165005.1 Actinomycetota bacterium | reverse complement strand
GGTGTACTGGGTAGCGCAGTGTCCATGGACAAAGGTGTGGCAAAACAAGTTCTCCATGCCAACTCAATCCCCCAGCCAAACTATGTTTCGCTTCGCGAATCACACGTCAATGACGCATCTCTGAAACACGCAATTGAAACTCTTGGTCTTCCACTTTTTGTCAAGCCAGCAAACATGGGATCTTCGGTTGGTGTATCGAAGGCAAAATCTGCCGAAGAACTAAAAGTTGCAGCAGCGGCTGCATTGCAATACGACGAATGGATTGTGATTGAAGAAGCAATTTCGGGTCGTGAAATTGAAGTTGCAGTTCTAGGTAACGATGTAGCGCGCGCATCTGTTCCAGGCGAAATCATCCCTGGCAACGAGTTTTACGATTACGAAGACAAGTACATCACCGATGGAGCGACGTTGCTCGTACCGGCAGACCTCTCTGCTGACGAAATTGAGGCAGTTCAAAAACTTGCCATCGTCATTTTCCACACACTTCGTGCCGAAGGTATGGCGCGCGTTGACTTCTTTTACGAGAAAGACGGGCGTGGGTTTTTGTGCAACGAAATCAACACCATTCCTGGCTTCACCCCAATCTCGATGTACCCGAAATTGTGGCAAGCATCCGGGCTTTCATACGGCGAGTTGCTCGACGAACTGATTGACCTAGCAATTGATCGTCACTCTCGACGACGCCGCAACACCGCGCGCTAATTCAGCCCGAACCACGGCCCTTTCGCCAGATCTGCCTGCACAAGCTTTCGATCTTCCTCGTCGGCAACTTCAACACTCAATGCGAAATTTTTTGCTTCTCGAGCACCGTCACGATCGCCTAAACAGGCAAGGCTTCGAGCCTTCGCTTCATAAACGTAAGCCAAATCAAAGTCTTTAACGTTGTTTGCTAAACACAGTTCAATACACCGATCAGATACCGACAACGCAAGGTCTCCACGAGACTGATGGATCCAAGCTTTTGCGATAAGCCATGAAGCACGGATCTCATTGACGACTGTTGCATTTTCTGCGCGAGCCCAGTGATAAGCGGCAGCATAAGCGCGCCGCATCATTTCTTCGATTTCATGCGCAGTGAGAGAGGCTGGTTCTCGATCTAGAAATTCCCATGTTGCATTGTTGGCATCAATTGCCAACTTGCGATGTTCGGCAGGCCCAAACGAGCTCATGCTCTACGAGCCCGAGGCTGGAATGTTGATGATCTGGCCTGGGCGAATATTGACGCTTGAATTTGGCCAGTTATTTGCACCAAGCAATGAAGCAAGCGAGACACAGAACTTTTTGCGAATGACATAGATGGAGTCACCTGCTGCAATTTGATACGTGCCCGCAGGACGAGCATCGCAACCTGCTGCGGCAGGTCCAGCTGCAACGTCTGGCTTTGCCGTCACGATTGGGTTGAGCACCATTGCCGATGGAGGGATCTTCAGAATTGAACCTGCAAAAGGAAACTGCCCAGACGCAACCAGACCGTTGTACATGAGCAATTCAGACGGCGTGATTCCAAATATTGTCGCAACCAAACTCGGTGAGTCACCAGGCAACACCGTGTAGGTCTGCTCCACCCCAACTGCACCAGGGGGCAATGTGGTGGTAACGGGAACCGTGGTCGGACTGACTGGTGGAATGGTCTGGAAATTTGTTGACTCCACAGCCACAACGGTCGTTGCGCTACCTGAGACATCTGCACTGCACGCAGCTAGTACCGAAATTGCTGAAAGCACAGCAATTGCATGCACGATGGCTTTCTGGTGGCTCTTCATCACCTGTACAGAGTAATTGATGACTACACCATCGGGCGGGCAGATGAGGCAATTGGCACTGGGAGAGTTGTCTCACCCATCAACTGCATATCTACAGCAGATGCACATGCGCGACCCTCTGCAATTGCCCACACGATCAAGCTTTGACCGCGACCCATATCACCTGCAACAAACACTCCAGGAACATTTGTCCGGTAATCATCAGTGCGCGCAATGTTGCCTCGAGCATCAAGGTTGACACCCAATCGCTCGATCCAATTCCCCTTATCTGGGCCTACAAACCCCAATGCAAGAAACACGAGATCTGCTCGAATTTCACGTGAAGTGCCAGGAATGTTTTCAAATTTTCCATCAACCATCTGCACTTCGTTGAGTACGAGTGCTTTTACATTTCCATTTCCATCGTCAATAAAACGTTCGGTGTTCACACTAAACACGCGCTCTCCACCTTCTTCGTGAGCCGAAGAAGTGCGATAGATCAAACTCCACTGAGGCCATGGGTTGTTGCTGGCGCGAACCTCTGGTGGCATTGGCATAATTTCAAGCTGGGTAATCGATGCTGCACCTTGGCGAATGGCAGCACCCAAACAGTCGGCACCAGTATCTCCACCACCAATAATCACCACATGTTTGCCATGAGCATCAATTGGTGATGACGGCATGTCGCCTTGTTGCACTTTGTTGGCTAGCGGCAAATATTCCATTGCCTGATGAATGCCGCGTAACTCTCGCCCTGGCACAGGCAAATCACGCGCGATGGTTGAACCGCAAGCCAAAACAATTGCATCGTGCGAGGCAACAAGAACGTCAATATCAACATTGTCGCCAACAGCAGCATTCGTACGAAACTCGGTTCCTTCTTCGCGCATCTGCTCTATACGCCGATCGAGATACTTCTTTTCCATCTTGAATTCGGGAATTCCATAACGCAGCAATCCACCGATACGGTCTGCACGTTCAAGGACAACCACTTCATGGCCTGCACGCGTAAGTTGCTGGGCTGCCGCAAGACCTGCAGGACCTGAACCAACCACTGCAATCCGCTTACCAGTTTTCGTGCTGGCGATAAACGGCTGCACCCAGCCTTCGTTCCATGCATGATCGATGATTTCAACTTCAACTTGCTTGATTGTCACTGGGTCTTGGTTGATACCTAATACACATGCGCTTTCGCATGGCGCTGGACACAATCGGCCAGTGAACTCTGGAAAGTTATTTGTTGCATGTAGCCGCTCAATTGCATCGCGCCAATGCCCGCGATACACCAAGTCATTCCAGTCGGGAATGAGATTGCCGAGCGGGCATCCGTTATTGCAAAACGGAATTCCACAGTCCATGCAGCGTCCGGCCTGATGATTCAACTCTTCTTTCGCAAAGGGTTCATACACTTCGCGCCAATCGGTTACGCGCACAGGAATTGAACGACGCTTTGGCGTCGCTCTTCCCCAATTCAGAAATCCGGTTGGCTCACCCATGAACTGACTCCATCACTCGTCGAGAGGTTTCCTCTTCCGAAACGCCCTCTGCTGAAGCTTTCGCTAACACCGCCATGACACGCGCATAATCTCGCGGCAAAACCTTGACGAACTTGACTGAGTACGCACTCCATTGCGCAATCATCTGTTTGGCGCGTGGTGAATCGGTCATTGCAATGTGTTCTTGCAAAATTTCGCACAACCACTGAGTGTCTTCTTGGTCAAGAGGCAAAACATCGACCATTTCTGGGTTGACGCGCGAAACAAACTGATCGTCCATGTCATACACAAATGCAATACCACCCGACATGCCAGCAGCAAAGTTTCGTCCCGTTGCACCTAGCACCACTGCGCGACCACCCGTCATGTATTCGCATGCGTGGTCACCCACACCTTCACCAACCAACGTAGCCCCAGAGTTTCGAACAGCGAACCGCTCGCCAACAATGCCGTTGATGAACACCTGCCCCGACGTTGCACCGTAACCCACGACGTTTCCAGCAATCACGTTGTCTTCTGGAGCAAACTGTGCACGCTCACTTGGACGAATACTGATTCGGCCGCCAGATAATCCCTTACCAACGTGGTCATTGCTGTCACCAAAGAGATGCATCGTTACTCCTCGTGGAATGAAGGCGCCAAAGCTTTGTCCAGCCGATCCTTCAAACCGAAGCGAGATGGTGTTGTCGGGAAGACCGGCGCCTCCCCATTTCTTCGTCACTTCGCTTCCCAACATGGTGCCCACGGTTCGGTTGACATTTGAAATTGGCGACTCGATAGAGATTGCCGAACCAGACTGAATTGCATCGGAACATTGCGCTATGAGCGACGTATCAAGCGCATCAACCAGCCCATGATCCTGAGCAACGGAATGATGTCGAGTTTGGTTATACGGATTTTGTGGAGAGACGAGGATCGGCTCGATGTCGAGGCCTTGAGCCTTCCAGTGGTTTACTGCATGCCTCACATCAAGCGCCTCAACACAACCAACTGCTTCTTGCAATGTGCGGAAACCAAGTTGAGCCAGATATTCGCGCACCTCTTCAGCGATGTATTCGAAGAAGTTGACTACGAACTCAGGCTTACCACTGAACCTCTTACGCAGTTCTGGGTTCTGTGTTGCGATGCCAACAGGACAAGTATCCAAATGGCAAACGCGCATCATGATGCAACCGCTCACTACCAATGGTGCCGTTGCAAACCCAAACTCTTCTGCACCAAGAAGCGCAGCGATGATGACGTCGCGTCCAGTTTTCATCTGCCCATCGGCTTGCACAACAATGCGATCACGCAAACCGTTGAGTAACAGCGTTTGCTGTGCTTCGGCAAGACCAAGTTCCCATGGCACACCGGCGTGCTTCAACGACGTAAGCGGCGAAGCACCAGTTCCACCATCGTGTCCAGAAATCAACACCACGTCAGCTTTCGCTTTGCTCACACCTGCAGCAACTGTTCCGATGCCAACTTCGGACACCAACTTCACGTGCACTCGCGCAGCAGGGTTTGAATTCTTCAAGTCGTGAATGAGTTGCTTCAAATCTTCAATTGAGTAAATGTCGTGGTGCGGTGGTGGCGAAATAAGCCCAACACCCGGAGTGCTGTGTCGCGTCTTTGCAATCCATGGATACACCTTGTGTCCTGGCAACTGACCGCCCTCGCCTGGCTTGGCACCCTGGGCCATCTTGATTTGAATGTCATCAGCATTGACGAGGTATTCACTTGTCACGCCAAATCGACCCGAAGCGACTTGCTTGATTGCTGAACGCTTGGAGTCGCCATTACTCATGACTTCATATCTTTCGGGGTCTTCGCCACCTTCACCCGTGTTGCTCTTTGCCCCAATGCGGTTCATCGCAATAGCAAGCGTCTCATGCACCTCTGCAGAGATTGATCCGTAGCTCATTGCGCCAGTTGAGAAGCGCTGCACGATGCTTGCAACCGACTCAACTTCATCGATTGAAATCGGCTTGCGATCGCTCGCAAACTGGAACATGCCGCGCAAGGTGGTGAGCACCTTTGATTGATCATCTACTGCAGCCGTGTACTGCTTGAACAAGTCGTAGCGACCAGCACGTGTTGCGTGCTGTAGGCGATACACGGTTTCTGGATTGAACAAGTGATGTTCGCCCTCACGGCGCCACTGGTATTCACCGCCAAGTTCAAGCTTGCGATGAATACGTTGATCTGGTCTACGTGGATGCGCAATTGCGTGGCGTGCGGCAACTTCTGCACTCACCTGCTCTAGACCAATTCCGTCAATTCGCGAAACCGTTCCCGTAAAGAACTCATCAATAAACGAATGGCTCAAGCCAATTGCTTCAAAAATCTGTGCACCGGTATAAGAAGCAACTGTAGAAACACCCATCTTCGACATCACCTTCAACACACCCTTGCCAGCCGCCTTGATGTAGTTGTTCACTGCCTTCTTGGGCTCCATTCCACCAAGACCGTGCATTCCTGCTCCATCGTCTGCTGCAATCAAATCCTCAATCGATTCGAACGCAAGATACGGATTGATTGCGCCAGCACCAAAACCAACGAGTAGAGCCATGTGATGCACTTCTCGTGCGTCGCCACTTTCAACAATGAGACCCACTTTGGTTCTCTGCTTCGTGCGAATGAGATGGTGATGCACTGCGCTCGTAAGAAGAAGTGACGGAATTGGAGCAAACACTTCGTCGCTATTTCGATCGGAGAGCACGACGATTCTCACACCTTCGTCAATCGCTGTGCTGATTTCGGCGCATATCTGGTTAAGTGCAGAACGTAATCCAGACTCGCCTTCAGCAACTCGGTACAGACCACTCACCACCATGCTGCGCAGGTGTGAGTATTCCCCATCTTCATTGATGTGAATGATTTTGGCTAGGTGGTCGTTACTGATGACCGGAAACGGCAAGACCAACTGTCGACAGTGTTCTGCTGTTGCATCAAGCAAATTGCCTTCTGGCCCAACCGCAGTTCCGATAGACGTCACCACTTCTTCACGAATTGCATCTAGTGGCGGGTTCGTTACCTGCGCAAACAATTGCTGAAAATAGTCAAACAACAAACGAGGTCGAGTTGACAAAACCGCTATCGGCGTATCGGTGCCCATCGAGCCAATTGCCTCGAGTCCGCTTTTGGCCATTGGAGCAAGGATGATCTTCAGTTCTTCGTGTGTGTATCCGAACACTTGTTGACGGCGCAACACGCTGTCGCGACTGAACACCACATGTTCGCGGTCGGGCAAGTCGGCAAGTTCTACAAGACCATCTGCAAGCCATTGCTCATATGGAGCTGCAGAGGCAAGTTCGCTTTTGATTTCCTCGTCATCGACAATGCGTTGCTGCGCAGTATCAATCAACAACATGCGACCTGGTTGCAGTCTGCCCTTCTTCACAATCTTTGCCTGATCAATGTCAACTACGCCTACTTCGCTTGCCATGATCACCACGTCATCATCGGTCACCCAATAGCGACTTGGACGAAGACCATTGCGATCAAGCACAGCGCCAATCAACGTTCCATCGGTGAATGCAATACATGCAGGGCCGTCCCACGGCTCCATCAACGAGGCGTGGTAACGGTAAAACGCGCGCTTTTTGGCGTCCATCGTTGCGTGGTTTTCCCATGCTTCTGGAATCATCATTAACACCGCATGCGGTAGCGAACGCCCGCCTAAGTGCAATAACTCCAGCACCTCGTCAAAGGACGCAGAGTCTGAACCACCCATTGCACAAATTGGAAATGCTCGCTCTAATCCTGAAAGCAGATCGCTTGACAACATGGACTCGCGTGTGCGCATCCAATTTCGATTTCCTTGCACCGTATTGATTTCGCCGTTGTGCGCAATGTAGCGATACGGGTGCGCGAGCGGCCAGGAAGGAAATGTGTTTGTGCTGAAGCGGCTATGCACGAGAGCCAACGATGACTCCATGCGCTCATCAATCAAGTCAGGGAAAAACTGCGCAAGCTCGGGGGTTGTCAACATGCCCTTGTAAATCAGCGTGCGCGCAGACAGCGATGGGAAATACGTTTGCTGTTCCTGTGCAAGTTCGTGCTCAATGCGCTTACGTGCAACAAACAACAAACGGTCCAGCGCAATTCCCGACTCACCATGTATCGCGCGAACGAACATCAACGAGAAATACGGCATCACCCGGCGAGCACTCTCGCCCAAGCATGCGGGATTCACCGGAACTTCACGCCAACCGAGAACTTCGAGTGATTCTTCGCGAATGATGTTTTCGATTGCCGTTACTGCAAGCGACCTGCGGCCAGCTTCGGCTGGCAAGAACGCCATGCCAACGCCGTATTGTCCTTCTGCCGGCAGCGGAAAACTTGCAACAGATGAAAGAAACTTGTGAGGAACCTGAATAAGCACACCAGCACCGTCGCCAGTTTCAACTTCTGCTCCAGTTGCTCCGCGGTGCTCCATTCGGCACAGCGCGCCGATTCCCATCGCCACAATGTCGTGCGACTTTCGCCCTTGTACGTCAACGACAAACGACACGCCACAGGCGTCGTGTTCAAAACGTGGGTCGTATAAACCGCTTGCAGGCGGCATGGAGTTATGCATTGTCGTCCTCTGTATTCACCGAGTTCGTTCGCTGAACGCAATCGGGTGTGAGCGAATTGCTCACCGGGACGACATTGGCCCGTATGAAAACTCTAGCGAGAAATCCTTAAAACAATGAGGCCGACTGAAAGTTTGCAGGTCGTTTTTCGAAATGCGACATAACCGCTTCGGCTTGGTTGGCCTGACCGATGAGCTTGCCGATCACTTCGCGTTCGCTGGCAAATTGCTGCGCCGCCCCATCGTTTGCCTGCAAATTGAGGAGTTTCTTTGCCCCACGAACAGCATCTGGGCTGCGTCCCGCAATTTCACGGGCGAGCACCATGGCATCGGCATGCGGGTTTTCTGACAGGTGTGTCGCAAGACCGATTTCATATCCTTCTTTGCCAGAGATGACTTTTGCGGTGAACACCAATTCTTTTGCAATGTCTGGGCGGACAAGGCGCGACAGCATCAACGTGCCAGTCATGTCAGGAATGAGTCCCCAGTGCACTTCACGAACCGACAACTGCGTATCGGGGTGGATGTAGCGAATATCGGCGCCAAGCGCAATCTGCATTCCTCCTCCGAGTGCGTGGCCATGCACTGCAGCAATTACTGGAACAGGAACTTCCTGCCACACCCAACACACTTGCTGTGCAAGATGCGTAATGCGCCCCTCGGACATTGCACCTGCATTCATCGAACTATCGGACTTTGGACCTTCCGCCATTACTTGAAACGAACCAAAGTCAAGACCTGCACAAAACGACGCGCCGTCACCGGACAACACCACCGCGCGAATTTCAGTGTTGGTTTTCAAAAACTCTCCAGCAGCGGCCAGCGATGTGAACATGGCGTTATCGAGTGCGTTTCGTTTGTCGGCACGATTCATCCGCACATCGGCAATGCCGTCAACGATGTTGATGGTTACTCGATTGTCTACAACTCCTGGAATCACAGCAATTCTCCCTTTAAGTAGTTCGTCTCTATCGTGGCATGGCACACTTGTCTGTATGCAACTCAACCTGTCAGCCGATGAAGTACTCAAAACCACCCGCAGCGTCCGAAAGCGCCTGGACTTCGATCGCCCAGTTGAGCGTTCAATCGTTGAAGAATGCCTCGACATTGCGCTTCAGGCACCAACAGGTGGAAACCAACAGGGCTGGCACTTCATCGTTGTAGAAGATGAGGCAAAGAAGAAAGCACTCGCAGAGATCTATCGAGCCAACTGGGCCATTTACGCATCATTGCCTCAAGGTGGCAACACCGGCGCCAAGCTTGGCGATCAGATGACTCGCGTTCGCGATTCAGCAACGTTTCTCTCTGAGAATTTCGAGAAGGCACCAATGCTGATGATTCCATGCATTAAAGGTCGATTGGAAAATGTTGACGTGGCAACTGGAGCAGGCGGATGGGGCTCACTCCTTCCAGCTGTGTGGAGTTTCATGTTGGCTTTGCGCAACCGTGGAATTGGTTCGGCATGGACCACCATTCACCTCATGATGGACGGAGAAAAGAAAGCCGCTGAACTTCTCGGTATTCCGTACGAAAAAATCACACAAGGCGGAATGTTCCCAATTGCCTACACCAAGGGCACCGACTTCAAGCCGGCAAAACGTGAGCCACTTGAAAGCGTGTTGCACTGGGACAAGTGGTAATCAACAACTAGTCAACAAGTCGCAGCCCAGTGGGTGCGATTGATGCAGTAACTGCTGGCAAGTCCACCACGAAGTTGGTGCGATGAGCAGGAAACACATGATGCGAGACCAACACGGCATTGCCGTTTCTGTCTTTTGTTGTTCGATCACAACTCAGCACCGGTGATCCAAGTGGAATTTCAAGCAATTGCGATTCCGTTGCCGTTGCCGCGTCAGCTCCAATGGTTTGCGTCGCACCACCGAGTTCGATGTTGAGCAAGTTGTAGAACGACGAGTTTTCTACGTCATGTCGCGACAAATGTTTGCCGAGTTCGTGTGGACACCACACGGTGACTACTGCGAATGGATGGTCGTCTGCCATGTTGACTCGCTTCACGCGCAGCACTTGGTCGCACTCCAACACTTTGGCAACTTTGCGCGACGCTTTTTCAAAAGCGAAGTCCACAATTCGTCGAGTGGGCTGTAAACCACTGGCCACCATCTGCTCTTCAATCGTTCCCAAACGACCAAGACTCTGACTGACTGGATCAGATGCAACAAACCATCCGAAACCTTGACGTGCGTTCACCAGACCTTCATCACGCAACACTTCGAGTGCGCGACGCACCGTCACTCGACTGACTGCAAACTCGCTAGACAATTCGGATTCACTCGGCAGCAAGCGACCAGCCAAAAACTGACCGGCCAGCACTCGCTCGCGCAGCGCAGCAGCTATTTCGTGATATCGGATGCTTCGCACTTGTACTATACTTGTATACCTAGGGGCAAAAAGCAACCTCTTCACTCATACATCTTCACTTTGGAGGACCACCATGGCTGTCAGTGCAGGAACACCGATCGAACTCGTAAACAACGTCTACGACAAACTCGCCGCGAACGTTGCCATTGGTCGAAAGCGTCTTGGTCGCCCACTCACCCTCACTGAAAAGATTTTGATTAACCACCTGTCCAAACCAAAGACACAAGAGATGGAACGCGGTCGCAGTTATGCAGACTTCGCACCAGACCGAGTTGCGATGCAAGACGCAACCGCACAGATGGCGCTGCTGCAATTTATGACCGCTGGACTGTCCACAACTTCAGTTCCGAGCACCGTTCATTGCGACCACCTCATATTGGCAAAGACAGGCGCACGTATCGACATGGGTGTTGCTATCGACACCAATAAAGAGGTGTACGACTTTTTGCAAAGCGTGTCTGCGAAGTACGGCATTGGTTTCTGGGGACCAGGAAGTGGAATCATTCACCAGGTGGTGCTTGAGCACTATGCATTTCCTGGCGGAATGATGATTGGCACCGACAGCCACACGCCAAATGCTGGTGGTCTTGGAATGGTTGCTATCGGTGTTGGTGGCGCCGACGCAGTAGACGTGATGACTGGATTTCCATTTAACGTTCGCTGGCCAAAAGTTATTGGCGTGAAACTCACCGGATCCCTTTCCGGATGGTCAAGTCCAAAAGACGTCATTCTCGAAGTTGCTCGAGTACTTACCGTGCAAGGCGGAACGGGCGCAATTGTTGAATACATCGGCGAAGGCGCAGACAGCATTTCCGCAACCGGAAAAGCAACCATCTGCAACATGGGTGCAGAAATTGGTGCAACGTGTTCAGTGTTTGGATACGACCAACACATGTCCGACTACCTCAAGGCAACCGGTCGCGCCGACATCGCATCGGCCGCCGACAAGGTGACCGAACATTTACGAGCAGACGAGGGTGCGCAATACGACAAAGTCATTGAAATTGATTTGTCGCAATTAAAGCCGTTAATCAACGGACCACACACACCCGACTTGGCTCACAAGGTTGGTAAAGCAATCGGCGCAGAAGCAAGCAAGAACAATTGGCCGACAGAAATTTCTGCGGCGCTCATTGGAAGCTGCACGAACTCAAGCTACGAAGACATCACACGCGCTGCCTCAGTTGCTCGCCAAGCAAAGGCTCATGGCTTGAAAGCAAAATGCGAATTGCTCATTACTCCCGGCTCAGAGCAAATTCGCGCAACCATTGAGCGCGACGGTTTGCTTGCCGACTTGGAAGCAATTGGCGCAACCGTTCTTGCAAATGCCTGCGGTCCATGCATCGGCCAATGGGAACGTGCTTCAGAGGTAACCAGCAAACCAAACACCATTGTCAATTCGTTCAACCGCAACTTCCCTAAGCGCAACGACGGCTCGGCAAACACACTCAGCTTCGTCACCAGCCCAGACACGGTGATCGCGCTTGCACTCGCAGGTCGTTTGGACTTTGATCCAACAACTGACACCATCGAAGCACCAGATGGAACCCAAGTGAAACTGAATGCTCCATTTGGAGAAGTGTTGCCAGCCAAGGGTTACGACGCAGGTAACGACACCTTTATTGCCCCACCTGCCGATGGTTCACACATTGAAGTCATTGTTGATCCAAAGAGTGATCGCTTGCAGCTCCTCGAACCATTTGCAAAATGGACAGGCAACGACTTTATTTGTATGCCGATTTTGATGAAGGCAAAAGGCAAGTGCACCACCGACCATATTTCCGCAGCAGGAAAATGGTTGAAGTACCGCGGACACCTTGAAAACATTTCAGGCAACCTTTTCGAAGGCGCAGTCAATGCGTACACCGACGAAGTTGGCAAAGGTTTCGACCTTGTCGATGGAGCCACACGCCCTTATCCAGAAATCGCACATCGTTGGGGCTTGAACAAGTTTGAGTGGTGCGCCATTGGTGATCAGAACTACGGCGAAGGATCTAGCCGCGAACATGCAGCCATGGAGCCGCGCTACCGCGGTTGCCAAGTGATCTTTGCTCGCTCGTTTGCCCGCATTCACGAAACCAA
>JBEAOI010000115.1:0-19584 GCA_041165005.1 Actinomycetota bacterium | reverse complement strand
TCATCAAGACAAAGTCGCCGAGTTGCTTGACTTGGTTGGGCTCGCTTCAGACCATGCAAAAAGATTCCCGCACGAGTTTTCTGGTGGTCAGCGTCAGCGCGTTGGAATTGCCCGAGCATTGGCTCTCGATCCAAAATTGATTGTCCTCGACGAGCCAGTTTCGGCACTTGATGTGAGTATTCAAGCCGGAGTGGTGAACTTGTTTTCTGATTTGCAAAAGCGTCTTGGAATGTCGTACATCTTCATTGCGCACGATCTTTCCGTTGTTCGCCACATTGCTGATCACGTTGCGGTTATGTATCTCGGAAAGATTGTCGAAATTGGTGAAAAGGACGCGGTGTATCGAAATCCTTCTCATCCATATACGAAGGCTCTGTTATCAGCAGTCCCTTTGCCGGATCCAAAGGTTGAGCGTTCGCGTCATCGAATCATGCTTGAAGGTGACGTTCCTTCGCCGGTTAACCCACCAACTGGATGCCGATTCCGCACCCGTTGTTGGAAGGCCACCGATTTGTGCGCAGCAGAAGAGCCTCAATTGGTAGTTCGGACATCAGGCCAACAATCGGCGTGTCATTTCCCGGAATAGTCGTTACTGCTCCTAATCGGTAGGCTTTAACTGTGCGTAATTTCATCACCATTGTCACCGTCGTCATCAACGTTCTTTCACTTGTTGCTCTGGTAACAGGAGTATTGCTTCACAGCGGGCGTGGAGGTGGATTGAGCGACATGTTTGGTGGAGGTGGTGGTGCTGCGCTGGGATCAGCAGCTGCGGAACGTAACCTCAATCGCATTACAACTGTTTTTGCGCTTGTTTGGGTAATTACCGTTGTTGCGCTAGGAATGTTTCTCGCCTAATCAGGGCGAAAAAAGGTAAAATCAAGTACCACGTCGGAGTGGCGAAATTGGCAGACGCACCAGCTTGAGGGGCTGGCGCTCGAAAGGGCGTAGGGGTTCAAGTCCCCTCTTCGACACCATTGTTTGTAGCATTTGTCAATGGCCATCGTTGATCCGTACGAGGTCTTGTCGCTAGAAGAAAAGCAAGAGATCCAACAACGCACGCTGCGAGTTCTCGTTCTTGGACAAATGGCTGGTTCTGCCGCACTGTCAGCAGCAGTGACGGTTGGCGCTTTCGTCATTCAGGACATGCTTGGACAAAAAACGCCGTGGGGAGGCATCGCTTCAGCGACCGTAACCGTCGGTACAGCCCTCATGGCGCAATTGCTGTCACGATTGATGTTGCGGCAAGGTCGACGTCGTGGATTAATGCTTGGGTATGCACTTGCCTTAATCGGCGGATTAATTGCGGGAAGTGGAGTTGAAATTCAGTCGCTACCGCTGTTTCTTCTCGGATTGTTTCTGTTTGGAAATGGGCAATCTGCGAACATGCTTGCTCGATATGCAGCAACCGATTTGGCTGAAGTGAACCAACGTGGAGCGGCGATGAGTCGAATCCTTTTTGCATCAACATTCGGTGCAGTTCTCGGGCCAGTGATGATCAAACCAGCTGAACACCTTGGACAGTATCTCTTCGATTGGAATCTCTACACGGGTCCATGGGTGTTTTCTGGGCTGTTCTTCATTACTTCGTTTGTGAACGTTGCGATTCGCCTGAAGCCTGATCCGCTTATCGTGAGTGGCGGAATCATCTCGCAGAGATCAGGAACAACAGATCCGGAGAGCGAATTGCAGCCGAGTGTTGTGCAGTTTCTCGTTTCGTCTCCGCGCACCAGATTGGCGTTTTACGGAATGGTGGTTTCGCACGTCACCATGGTTGCAGTCATGACCATGACCCCCGTCCATTTGAGGGAACATGGACATGAAACGGTCAGTGCGTACATCATTTCGCTGCACATTGCCGGTATGTATGCGTTCAGTCCACTGGTAGGTAAGTTCAGCGACTCAAAGGGAAGAGTGAATACTTTGCTTGTCGGCTGCTTGGTGCTCATTGCAAGCACGGTCATGTCGGCTCTGGCGGGCAGTAATCCTGCTGTTTTCTTTCCCTCGTTGTGGTTGCTTGGAATTGGATGGAGTTTCGGCCTGATTGGCGCTTCAAGTCTGCTTATTGATTCGGTACCGATTGAACAACGCGTTCGAGTTCAGGGAGCAGCAGATTTAGCCATGAGTCTGTTTGGTGGACTAGCCGGATTCTCCAGTGGTTTTATTCGAAGTTCTATTGGGTTCCCGTGGCTATCGCTTCTCGGCACATGCATCGTTCTGATGTTGATCGCTGTTTTATTGTTGAATATTGTTCGAACCCAACAGGAGTAATCATGCCGATATGGAGAAACTGGGCTGGTAATCAGCGGTCGCGCCCGGCGATCGTCGAGAGGCCTGCTTCTGAATCCGAAGTGGTTGCGGTAGTGAATCGAGCTGTGAGCAATAGGCAGCGAGTGAAGGTTGTGGGATCTGGACATAGCTTCACTGGTATCGCGGTACCCGACGAGGTGATGATTGATCTGTCGAAGATGAATCGAATCATTGATGTCGATTTGGAACTTGGGCTCGTAACTGTGCAGGCAGGCATAGTGCTTAGTGACTTGAATGCTCATTTAGAGGCGCAAGGTTTATCGATGCCAAATCTTGGCGACGTCACCTATCAGTCGCTTGCCGGTGCCGTATCCACATCAACGCATGGAACTGGTTTGCACAGGACTGGACTCGCCGCACAGATTGTTTCATTCCGATTGGTTACTGCAGCGGGTGAAACATTGGTCTGTAACAAACAGCAGAATGAGAACGTCTTTCATAGTGGGCGAGTGTCTCTCGGTGCATTAGGCGTGGTTACTGAAGTGACTCTGAATGTTGTTCCTGCATTCAATCTTCGTGCGGTTGAGCAGCCGATGCGCATTGATTACGTTTTGGACAATTTCTCACGGCTCATTGAGGAAAACGATTTTTTCGAGTTCTATTGGGTTCCACACACACGATGGGCACTTACAAAGGCGAATAACGTCAGTACAGACCCTGTCGACTCACCTGGCAGATTTCGAACTTGGTTCAACAAGATGTTCCTTGAAAACTATGCGTTTGGAGTGTTATGTCGTATAGGTCGACTTTTCCCACAGTTGATTCCAAGGTTGGCGACCATGCTTCCGTCATCGGGACGTGTCGAATATGTGAACATCAGTCACCGAATCTTTAGTAGCAAGCGTTTGGTCAAGTTTTACGAGATGGAGTATTCGATCGCTTTGGAATCTCTGGCCCATGCGTTGCGAGAAGTGATGAAGATGGTTGATGATCGCGGGTATCGCATCAGTTTCCCGGTCGAAGTTCGATGCACGGGGAGTGACGACATTCCTTTGTCCACGTCAACGGGCAGGCGCAGTGCATACATTGCAGTGCATATGTTTAAAGGCTCCGATTATGCCGAGTATTTCGCAGATGTAGAAGCGATTCTGCGTAAGTACGAAGGACGGCCACACTGGGGAAAGATACACAATCTCGATGCAAGCGACATTTCTAGCCTGTATCCTGAATATCAGCGTTTTATTGAAGTTCGGAACCAACTCGATCCCGAGGGTGTGTTCACAAACGACTATTTGCGTCGTGTGTTGGGTCGCTAGCCCTTCACAACCACAGGAACATACCTGAGGACCCCCCAACACATACAGATCGAGGATTTTGTCATGACGAAGACATGGTTAGAACTTGGCGTGCCCAAGAACATTATTTCAGGATTGGTCGCACGCGGAATTGAAGCTCCGTTTCCAGTTCAGGAAGCAACATTGCCAGATGCACTTGCTGGCAATGATATTTGCGGAAAGGCCCCAACTGGGTCGGGCAAAACACTCGCATTCGGTATTGCAATTGCTGCAAAGGTCACGAAGAGTCGTCCGGGCCGTCCGACAGGTTTAGTTCTCGTACCAACACGTGAACTTGCTGCTCAGGTAGCGAAGGAAATCTCGCTGTTGTGTGGTGGAAGTGATATTCGCGTATCAGCTGTTTATGGTGGCGCAGGTTATGGACCACAGGTTAAGGCTGCTCGTGCTTCCAGCATCGTGGTTGCTACGCCAGGTCGTTTGGAAGATCTGATCAAACGCCGTGATCTCGATTTGGGAGCTGTTGCCGTTGCGGTTATCGACGAAGCCGACCGCATGGCCGACATGGGTTTCATGCCAGCCGTTAAGCGCATCATGCGATCAGTGACTACCAACCGCCAAACATTGTTGTTCTCGGCAACTCTTGATGGCGACATTGACCTCCTGATTCGCGAGTTTCAGAACTCTCCAAAGCGCCATGCTGTGGCTACAGCAGAGAATGCAGGCGAGATCGACCACTTGTTCTGGAACGTATCGCGAGACAACCGCACAAAAGTTCTCGCAGAGATTGCCACTCAGTACGAGCGAGCAATTGTGTTTTGCCGAACGAAGCATGGTTCCGATCGTCTTGCCGGAAACCTTGAGTCAATGGGCATCAACACATGCGTTATTCACGGCAACCGAAGCCAGGCGCAGCGCGAAAAGGCACTTGAGCAATTCCGTCGTGGAAAGGCAACTGTCATGGTTGCAACAGACGTGGCAGCACGAGGAATTCACATCGATGCCGTTCCAGTCGTTGTCCACTTCGATATGCCAGAAGATCCGAAGGATTACATCCACCGTTCTGGTCGTACAGGTCGTGCGGGAATGAAGGGCACCGTAATTTCACTAATCGACAAATCAATGCGCAGATCAACTACTTCGTTGTGTCGAGGAATGAAATTTGACGTTATTTACGACGAACCGAATTTTGATCTCAGCGAACCAGCAAAGCCAGTTCGTCCAGGCGAAATTGGTGCGGTTGTTGCGACGCTATTGAAAGTTGAATCCGACTAAAGGCAGATGTCTTGTGGGCGCACTGGAATGCGTTCTATGCCCTTGCCAATTGCGTTTCTGATTGCTGCGACAATTGCAGGAGTTACCGAAATGCATGGTGGCTCACCGATACCTTTGGCACCAAGAGGTGCCTGAGGCTCGTATTCTTCGATCATTACGGCAACTACTTCAGGTGCATCAAGTGCGGTCGGCAAAAGGTAGTCAGTAAAGCTGGGGTTCCGAACTTTTCCATCTTTCATGACGATCTCTTCCATTACGGCAAGACCAAGGCCCTGAGCAATACCGCCTTCAAGTTGTCCGATTGCTGAAAGAGGATTCAACACTCTGCCGACGTCTTGGGCTGTGGCAATCTGCACCACCTTGACTAAGCCGAGTTCCGGGTCGACGTCAACGACTGCTCGATGAGCAACAAAGGCGAACGCGGTATGGCAGTTTCCTTGACCGTTTTCGTCAAGTTCTTCCGTCGCACGATGATGATGTTCAAAAGTTTCGCTGATTTCGATTCCATCAGATGCTTCTGCAACCGAGATTCTAAATGTCCCCACTTGATCCACCACATCGGTTCCATCAATGACCAGACGCAGGGGATCAATATTGTGCATCTTGCCGACATGATGGAATAAGCGTTCTCGAACGAGGCGACATGCGCCATCAACGGCCCCGCCACTCATCCATGTCTGACGTGATGCTGAAGTGGATCCTGCAGAGCCAATCTGGGTGTCGATTGGTTCGATAATCACGTCATCTACGCCAAGAACACTTCGGGCAATTTGTGGTGCAAGAGTGACGAATCCTTGGCCCACTTCTGAAGTGGCGAACTTAAGAGATGCGACACCGTCCTTAAGGATGCAACGTGCTGTGGCGTAATCGTCAAACCCTTCGCTGTACATAAGGTTCTTCATGGAAACACCCCAACCAATTCCACGAACGATATTTGAACGCGATGCTGTGAGTCCGCTACCACCAGGAAGCGCAAGTTCATTCACGGTTGAGCCGAGAGGAAGTGGTAATGGAATTGCATCGGTCTCGTTGATGCAACGCGCAACAGGAGCGACACTTTCCATGATTTGACCAGTGATGAGTGGATCGCCCGTTGCCATTGCGTTGAGCAAACGAATCTCTACAGGTGATTTTCCAACCGCAGCAGCGATTTTGTCCATCTGAGATTCATGTGCAAAACAGGCTTGGACGACACCAAAGCCTCTCATCGCACCACAAGGCGGGTTGTTCGTTCGCACTGCATAGCCATCAACTGTTGCGTTGTCACATTTATATGGGCCTTGAGTATGCGTGATTCCGTTGATGAGTACAGCTGGTGATGTGCTGGTGTAAGCGCCACCATCAAATACGAAACGTGCATCAATCTTGACAATTTTGCCGTTGGCGTCAGCATGATGACGCATGAAGATGGTTGCCGGGTGACGGTGAACGTGACCGAAGAAACTTTCTTCTCGGCTGTATTGCATCTTGATTGGGCGACCAGCCTTGAGCGCGAGCAAGCAGCAATGCACTTGCAAGCTGATGTCTTCGCGAGCGCCGAATGCGCCTCCAACTCCACCAAGTGTGAGCCGTACTTTTTCGGCAGGTAGGTCGAGACATGCTGAAATCTGTGATAGGTCTTCGTGAAGCCATTGAGTTGCGACGTGCAAATGAACTCCAAGACCGTCTGAGTCGGGGATAGCCAGAGCGGCCTCAAGTCCTAAAAATGCTTGGTCCTGCATGCCGATGACGTATTCACCTTCGACAACAATCGGCCCTGTCGCCATTTGGTCCCCGCGGATAATGCGTTGGTGGCGAATAACGTTGCCATCGGGGTGAATTGGGTCGTGTTTACCCAATATCGCATGTTCGGGATCGGTTAACGGGTGTAACACCTCATAAACCACGCTGATCAGAGCAAGTGCCCGCCTACATGTTTCAGGGTGGTCAGCAGCAACGGCAGCTACCGGTTCACCCATATAGCGAACGAAGTCTTGTGCAAACACCGGCTGATCGCTGCTGATAAGTCCGTACGTTGGTTTACCAGGAACGTCTTGTGCAGTAATGACACACTGAACTCCCGAAATTGCCAGAGCGGCAGAAGTGTCAATTGAAACTATTCGTGCGTATGGGTGTGGTGAACGCAGTGTTGCACCCCACAGCATGTTCTCCGCGTGCATATCTGATGTGAATTCGAAACTGCCTTGCACTTTATGAGCGCCGTCTGGGCGGAGCGCGCTTGTTCCGAGTATGTCTCTTGGCTTGGTGACTGTGGATGAAGATGCCATAACTATTTCACTGCATTTCTTGAGCGAATGGTTGCTTCTACGGCGGCGAACACGCGACCGTAACCTGTGCACCTGCATATGTTTCCAGAGATTGCTTCCTTCACTTCAAACTCAGTTGGCTGAGGATTTTTCTCCAGAAGATGATGGACAGCAACTATGAGGCCTGGCGTGCAGAATCCACATTGCACGGCTCCCTCATCAACGAAACTTTGTTGAACATCAGTGAGTGCTGTTTCTGAGGTAATGCCTTCAACCGTAACAATCTCGCTATTGACAGCCGTTGCGGCCATCACCAAACACGCACAAACTGCAGTGTCATCCATGAGAACGGTGCAACTTCCGCATTCACCCTGCTCGCATGCACCTTTAGTTCCGGGTAGACCGAGGCGTTCACGGAGTACATAGAGCAAACTTTCGCCAACCCATGAATCTTGTACTTGATGTGTTTTCCCATTCACGCGAAGTGAGTAGAACTCATTTTCACTCATTGGTAGGCCTTCCTTAATAATCGCGATGCCAGCACCGAAATTGCATGGCGTCGATATTCTGCGGTACTGCGATGATCATCAATTGGTGACGACTCTGCTGCAGCTCGTTTTCCAAACTCATTTGCAACGTCAAGTGAAATGGTTTGACCTGCAGTGAGATCTTGTGATGAAGCAAGCCACGCTTCTGCCTCGCGACACCTAATGATGGTTGGGCCAACAGAACCGAGCGCTAAACGCACATTTGCTTTGTCATGGTCTGCAACTAAACATGCGGAAGCTACAGAGATAACCATCGCATTGCGCACACCTACTTTTGAATATCCCTGCCAACCTCGAACAATGGGGAAATCAATTGAGGTAATTACTTCGTCATGTTGACGTACGCTGCGCTTCACCCCGGTCATGAAATCATGAATGGAGACGACGCGATGCGAATCAAGCGTGTTCAGGTGAATCCTTGCATCGAGTGCGAACATCACTGGCAATGTGTCGCCAGCGGGGGAGCATGTGCCGAGGTTGCCTCCGAGTGAACCTGCTGCTCGAATCTGCGGAGAGCCGACTGTGCGTGCAGCCTGCGCCAATGCAGGAATGGCAGAGAGTACTGGTTCGCCTTCAATGATTGAATAGGGAACACCTGAACCGATGGACATGATTCCTTGGGAGTCGGTCTGAATCGTACGAAGGGCCTCTATATCGCGAAGACTCACCATGGTCGTCGGCTTAACGTGATTGAAGTTAATTTCAACCATAAGGTCCGTGCCGCCCTGAATAAGACGGGCGTCCGCATGCTCGCGCAGGGCGGCCAGTGCCGTTGACAATTCTTTGGCAACGATGACGGTCATATTCAGTTGCCATCCCAATCTGCGAAAGCATCAATCATTGCATGCACATCACCAAGTGGGTACAAGATCGGGCACGTAGCGCCATTGTTCAAATAATGACGCACCTGTTCGCGAGCTTCGGCGGGAGTGCCACTTGCCGTGAGCATTTGAACGATTTCATCTGGTACTAATTTTGAAGCTGCAGTTACCTGTTCGTGTGTTGCGGGCCAGGTGAGAACTTCTCCAACCTTGTCGAGGAGCGATTGAGGCACTCCGGAAGCCTTCATGATGTGTGGCTGCTGGCCAAGATACTGAGTAACCATCTCGCGGGCCATATCCAATGCAGTTTGACGATCTTCGTGAACACTGCACACGACTAACTGAGGTCGATCGATCTCGCCAATCTTTCGTCCTGCTTTATCAGCGCCTGTTTGCAAAGCTTCCATCGCTTGTTTGTTGTAATCGGGGGAAACCAAGTAATTCAACACCACGCCGTCTGCGATTTCGCCAGTGAGTTCCATCATCTGCATACCAGTGGCACCGATGTAAATGGGCACATCCTTTATTCGGCGCTCCTGGTACACGTAGTCAAGTTCTATTCCATCGAAGTGCACGAATTCACCGTTGAAGGTGACATTCTCATTATGTAAAAGCGCACGAACTGCCGTGACGATTTCACGCATTGCACGAAGCGGCTTGGCTCGAGAGATGCCGACTTTTTGTGCCAATGGATCCCACCATGCTCCGATACCCAAAATGACTCGACCAGGTGCAAGGTCATCGAGAGTAGAAAACGTTGCCGCCAGACGAGCCGGATTGCGGCTCCAGCAGTCAACGACACCCGAACCAACTTTGATGTTGCTGGTAACTGAGGCAAATGCCGCCATCGGAACAGTTGCTTCACGGACCAGTCTGCTCTCTGCCTGCCACACAGCTTCGAATCCCTTGGACTCTGCATACTGTGCAAATGCCATGCCTTCCCTAATGGGGTGCGCATCTTGCAGGTAAATGGCCATGCGGGCCTTGCCGGTCTTCGGGTTAATTGCTGCTGCGGGAATGCTCATGCTTCCAACCTTTCAAATAATCGCTGCGCTTGTTCACGAGCTTTTGTTCTGATCTCTTGAATATCCATTCGAGTTAATTTGCCATCTTCGTACATACGCTCATCGCCAACATCCACGGTGAGGACGTGCATGTCAGTTGTAAATGCGGTGTGCCATGGGCTATCCATGTTGTCGTAGGACCAAACGACTTTGTCGCTTTTTGCCTCTGGAAAGAATTGATAGTTGTTGTTCAGCCACGTATCAACAACAGTCGGATTCTGAGTGACGTCATATTCTCGTAATCGAACATAGGCCAGGCGGAATTCCTCCATCATGTTTGCACCAATGCCGTCGGTGCCGAGGAGAATGGGGTTAGGTCGCTCTGTCGGTTTTGCGTAACCAACCGAATTATTCATGTTTGAACGAGGGTTATGAACAATGGATCCTTTGAGCTCGCGATCGAGGTGTACGGCATGCACAAGCAACCAATCCTCTTGAGCGAGTGATTCAAGACGTGATCCAGCATCAACGTCGTCAATTCCTTCCGCAACATGAATGTGTACACCTACTCCTAACGATTTGGCTAGGGAAGCCGCTTCGCCGAGGGTCTCATCTCCACATGTAAACGCTGCGTGTACGCCAATCATTCCTCGACCACCACTTTTGATGAATGCAAAACCCTCATCAAGTCCCCGACGAGCTGCGGACGACATTTTCACTGACCGATCGACGTTCGAATGCAGATTGCCGTGGTCATCCCATCGATCGGTTACGCCATAACTGGTATTCACTCGAACACCAACATCACGACATGCCTTTGAGATCGTTGCTAGTGACCCTTCAATTGCATTCGGAGATTCGTGATGATCAATAATGCACGTCGTTCCACTTGCCAAAGCCTCGGCTGCGCCGAGTGCTGCTGACCAATAAATCATATCTAGGTCTAAAGCAGCGTCAATTTGCCACCATATATTTTCAAGAATTGAAATGAAAGAGTCGGTAGTTCCACGAGGAGCGGGCATTCCACGCGCAAGTGAACTGTAGAGATGATGATGTGCGCACACCATCCCAGGAGTTGTATTCGGCATGGTTAATCCTCGTTGCTCGAATCATCGCGTTTCATTGGCAACTTTGATCGCCACACACCATCAAGGTCGTATAAAGCTGCCGCTACCGCACCGGCGGTTGGAACCAATCCGATTTCACCAACTCCTTTGATGCCATATGGAGAATTTGGTTGAGCCGATTCGACGAGTTGAACCGAAATCTTCGGAACATCCTTGGCTCGAAGGATTCCTAGGCTGCGCAATGTCTTGTTCAAAGGGAAGCCCGTTTCAGGATCGCTAGGGAAGTCTTCGCTCAACGCATATCCGAGACCCATGTGAACAGAGCCCTCAATCTGACCTTCACAGAGTTGCGGGTTTACTGCACGACCAACGTCGTGTGCAGCAACAACTTCTTCAATTTTCCCGGATTCACGATCGATCACCACCATTTGGGCTGCGTATCCGAATGTGGAGTGAATGATCGGATTTTCAACTCCTGGTTCGCCGAGTTTGGTTGTCCAGTCCACTCTGTATTCGCCAAAGTGATCTACACCAACTTCGCAATTGGCTGCACGTGCTGCTTCGCAAGCAGCCTTGACTGCACCTGCACCCATGAGGGTCCCGCGTGAACCTGTTGTTTGTCCCAGACCAAGCTCGCGTGTTGTGTCAACGATGACGTCGATGAGTGAGCCGTCAACTCCGAGTTCTTCAACCGCTACCTGTTGTGCAACAGTGTTGATTCCTTGACCCATTTCAGTCCAACCATGACGAACTTCGATTCGTCCGTCATGCTTGAAGTGAACGACCGCTCGCGTGATCTCCTTAAATCCATTTCCGAGTCCGCTGTTCTTGAGACCTAGACCAAGACCAACTGCTTTACCCAACGACCGGGCTTCGTCGTATGCAGGCTTGATTGCGTCGAGACACTTAGATGCACCAAGGCAACCATCGTCCATGATTTGACCCGGGCCCCACACCATGCCGGGCATGATGACGTTCCTTCGTCGAATCGTCCATCCGTCGATGCCAACTTTTTCGGCTAGGCGATCGAGTACACCCTCCATCGCAAACTGGGCCTGGTTAGCGCCGAAACCACGGAATGCTCCACATACGGGATTATTTGTACGAACCGCAATTGCTTCAACGTCAATGTTTGGAACTTGATACGGACCACTTGCGTGACCAGCCATTCGTTCTAATACCTTCATGCCAACGCTGGCATATGCGCCACTGTCTCCGATCGCACGCACGTGAAGAGCAAGTAATTTTCCCTCTGCATCGCAACCAATTTTGTATGACATGTCAATCGGGTGGCGCTTGGCATGCATGAGAAAACTTTCCTCTCTGGAAAGCGTGCACTTCACCGGAACTTGAAGTAGCCATGCTGCAAGTGATGCATGAGCTTGGTTACTCATGTCTTCCTTGCCGCCAAAAGCACCTCCGTTGGTGACCAACTCAACAGTTACCTGTTCATTGGTCAATCCAAGCAACTTTGCAATGTCGTTGCGGTCATCCCAAATGCCTTGGCCTCCCGAGTACACATGTAGGGAAGTGCCATCTTGGGATGGAACCGCGAGCGTGCTCTCTGGTTCTAGAAAAGCGTGTTCAATTCGCTGAGTGCTGAAGTCTTGTTCAACGATATGCGCACACTGAGCAAAGGCTGAATCAACATCACCACGGTTGTAGTTGCTCGTACTTAACACGTTTGACTGTGTTTTCCATACGGCAATCTCATCGTTTTCTATTGCACGACGCGGATTGGTAATTGGCTTCAGTACTTCGTATTCAACCTCGATCAAATCTGCAGCAGCCCGCGCAGTGATTCGATCTTCGGCCACTACGACCGCAAGAACGTCACCCGCATAGGACGTATATCCATTGATCGGAATCATCACAGGCCAGTCTTTGTAAATGATGCCCACCATGAGTTCGCCAGGTATATCTGCTGCAGTAAACACAGCCTTCACTCCATTCATAGCAAGCGCCTTCGAACTGTTGATGCTCAGAACTTTTGCGCGTGCATGCTTTGTGAAATGCAATGAAGCGTGCAACATTCCATCAACGCGAATGTCGTCTACATATCCGCGATCGCCAAGTGCAAGTTCATGCGCTTCGTACTTCACACTTCGCGATCCAACCCCGGCAACTTGTGGTAGCTCAGGTGTTATTCCTTGCGCGACCATTTGAATGGCATCCAGAACTTTTACATAGCCAGTGCATCGACACAGGTGTGCTCCGAGATGGCGCGCCATATCTTCGCGCTTCAGATCTGACCCCTTTTTGTCAACCTGCGCTTTCGCGCGAACGACGATGCCTGGAATGCAGAATCCGCATTGCAGGCCACCACAAGCAGCAAATGCATCGGAATATTTCTTGCGCTCCGATGCTTCTATTCCTTCAAGTGTTGTTACTTCACCGCCGGCGACCTTATCCAGACTGGTTTGACAACTCACAACAGCTTTGCCATTCACAAAAACTGTGCAACATCCACATTGGCCACTAGGTGAGCATCCATCTTTAGGAGACGTGATGTTGAGCTCCTCGCGCAGGGCGGAAAGCAGATGAGGATGGTTGCTTCGTACGCTGACGGGGACGCCGTTCGCCACGAATTGAATCAGAGTGTCTTCCATGCCGCCCCCTTGCATTTTTCTAGGTTTACCATACACCTATTGGGTTTGGGATTTACAGAATGTAAAAAAAGACCCTAATCGGCGATGATGGCTCCTCGCTGGGCGGTGATGCGCTGGTATACCTCTGGTCGACGATAGCGGTCGAAATCGAACAGGGTGTTTTTGTATTGGTAGCACCAATCCAGGTCGCAGGCTGCAACCGCAATTTCATCGCCATTGGTTTTCGTCTTGGCAAGGATTTCTCCTGAAGGACCAATAATGCTGGAATCAGCAAGGCTGTCCACCCCTTCTTCCATGCCACCTTTAGCTACGCCTATAACGAATGTTCCATTCTGGTAGGCACCACTTTGCATCACGAGAGCATTGTGAAAGCCGGCCAAAACATCTTGAGACGGATCTGGAACGTAGTGAAGAGGTGTGTTGTATCCACACAGAATCATCTCGACGCCCTGCAAACCCATCTCGCGGTACGTCTCGGGCCATCGTCGATCGTTGCAAATCATCATTCCAACACGTCCACCAAATGCCTTCCACACACCGAAGCCATCGTTGCTTGGGGTGAAGTAATAGCGCTCAGCATGTTGAAAAGGTCGATCTGGTTCGTGCTCTTCGTGCCCAGGAATGTGCACCTTGCGATATTTGGCGACGACTGAACCATCTTTTTCAACGAGTATCTGCGTATTAAATCGCTGCCCATCAGGGGTGAGTTCGGCGTAGCCAAGTGAGAAGCCAATTTTCAACCGTTTTGCTTCGTCAAATAGTGGTTGAGTCGCGGCGTTTGGCATCGAAGTTTCGTACCAGTGATCTGCCTCTTTGATGTCCTGAACAAACCAACGTGGGAAGAAGGTGGTCAGAGCTAGTTCTGGAAATACCGCCAAGTCGCAGCCAGCCGATGATGCCTGACGCAAAAGGACGATCATTCGCTCTACACATGATTCGCGCGAATCAACTCGCTGGATAGGTCCTAACTGAGCTGCCGCAACGGTGACGATTCTTGTCATGAAGATGAGCCTAATTGTTTGTGCGAGGGCTTGATGGAAGCGCTATGAAAAATCGGTCTCCGCGAGAGTCAGCATGGTGTGCAACAAAATGTTTGCGCCATCTTCTAGATCCTCTGGAGACGTGTACTCGGCAGCATTGTGACTAAGTCCGTCCTTACTTTGCGTGAAGATCATTGCGGTTGGGCATACGCGGGCAAGCATTTGCGCGTCGTGTCCTGCTCCGGATGGCATGTACTGGACGGTCTCACCAAGGTCCGTTGCGTGTCGATGAACGATGTCGATCACTCGTTGGTCAAACTGCACTGGTTCGAATCGCGCAAGCTTTCGCACAGATGTGGTGACGCCTTCGCGTTGAGCAATATCAGAAATAAACCGCGATATCTCTACTTCGGCTTTTCGCAGCAACATCTCATCGGTGTTGCGCACATCCAAGGTCATCGTGGCTTTGGCAGCTACAACATTGATCAAACTTGGATGAACATCGATCTTTCCTACGGTGCAAACTTGATTACCTCCATAGCGCAAAGCGAGATCGTGCAGGAACTTTGTAACTTCTGCAACGACAACTACTGGGTCCTTGCGCAAACGCATGGGCGTGGTTCCCGCGTGGTTGCTCTGCCCAATGATGGTGAGTTCTTGCCATGAAATACCCTGGACGCCAGTAACCGCGCCAAACCGAACATTGTTCGCTTCAAGAAGTGGCCCTTGTTCAATGTGCAATTCAACAAATGCATGTGGAGGGGTTTGCGGGCATGGGGTATTACCGGCATATCCAATGCGCTGCAGTTCATCACCTAAACGAGGTCCATCAATCGCACGAATATCGAGTGCTTCCTCTACAGACAAACCACCCACGAATACCAACGAACCAAGCATGTCGGGAGCGAATCGTGCTCCCTCTTCATCGGTGAATACACCAACAGCGATAGGACGCGGTGGTGTAACACCTGCTTGTTGCAGTGTTTCAATTACTTCGAGGCCGGCAAGGACACCTAGGTTGCCATCGTATTTTCCACCCGTTCGAACAGTGTCAATGTGCGAACCGGTCATGACAGGAGCACCGGACCCAATTTTCCACACACCAACAATGTTGCCGACGACATCTATTGAAACTTCGAGCCCAAGATCTTTCATCCAAGTGATGACGAGATCGCGACCTTCTTTATCTTCATCGGTGAGCGCGAGGCGACAGTTTCCGCCGCCTTCAATCGGCGAGATTTCCGCCAAAGCCATGATTCGATCCATGAGACGCTGACCGTTGATACGCAGTGAAGACATAGTGCCAGTGTAGAAGCATCAACTTCGGTCGAGTATCCATAAGAATGGTCAAATGATCGCTGATTCTCGTATCGCTGAGCTCATGAGTGCAGAAGTGGACATGTTCATTCGGAATCATCCACGTTCGAAAGATGAAACAACTCGATCACAAGCTTCGTTGTTGGCAGGAGTGCCGATGCCGTGGATGAAAAGGTGGGCGGGCCCATTTCCAGTTGTTGCAGAAAGGGCAGAGGGCGGAACGATTGTCGACATCGACGGCAACACCTATGTAGATTTCTGTTTAGGCGATACAGGTTCGATGACCGGTCATGCGAACGCGCCGATTTCAGAAGCGATCGCTCTTCAATCGCATCGCGGATTTACGACCATGCTTCCTTCGTCAGATCTGTCTTGGGTGGCAAGTCATTTGTCTGAACGATTCGGAATGAGCAAATGGCAATTCTGTCTTAGTGCAACCGATGCGAATCGATTCAGTTTGCGTATCGCACGTCAACTTACCAATAAGCCCAAGATTGTGGTTAATGATTGGTGCTATCACGGAACTGTTGATGAGACGCTCGTCATTTTGGATGAGAATGGCAACACCGTAAGTCGTCCGGGAGCCATTGGCCCGCAGGTTCACCCTGGTGTCACGACAATTGCAGTTCCGTACAACGATCTCCCAGCAATGGAACGTGCACTTGCAAGTGGAGAGGTTGCATGTGTGTTGATGGAACCTGCATTAACAAACATTGGAATCGTGTTGCCACAAAGCGGATATTTGGAAGGCGTTCGACAGCTGACGCGAAAGTACGGCGTCATTCTCATTCTTGATGAAACCCACACCATTTGCGCTGGTCCCCAAGGAGCTTCGCGGTTATGGGGAATCGATGCCGACATGTTGGTAATCGGAAAAACTATTGGTGGTGGAGTTCCTGTTGCTGCCTATGGCATGTCCTTGGAAATCGCGAACAAAGTTGAAAGTTTGATGCATGGACATGATCTCGACGTATCGGGTATCGGAGGGACATTGAGTGGAAGCGCTCTCGCTGGTGCTGCAATTCGGGCGACGCTGACACATGCGCTTAGGCAAGAGGATTTCGATATTGCCATTCCGTTGGCGACACGCTGGAGCAAAGGCGTGCAGGAAGTAATTGATCAACATCAATTGCCTTGGACTGTTCAACAACTTGGATGCCGAGCTGAATACTGGTTCTCGGAGCACCCTCAGAATGGCGCGCAAGCGGCCGCTTCAGTTAATGATGCTCTTGAGTCCTACATGCATATGTATGCACTGAACAGAGGTATCTTGCTTACTCCATTTCACAATATGGCGCTCATGACGCCGTTTCACAGCGAAGCCGATGTTGATTTACACACCTCGGTTTTCACCGCTTGTGTTCAAGAACTTATTTCATGAGCGATATCACTTTCTGGAGTTTTGCAGCAGTTGCTCTTGTTGTTCTGGCAACTGCGTGCACTCAGGCAGTTGTTGGATTCGGATTTGCACTGTTGACGGTTCCCATCATGATGCAGATTGTTGGTCTGCAACAAGCCGTGATTCTTGCTTCATTAATTGGTACGGCAAACAATGTCTTTCAGTATCGAGATCTGAAACATAATCAGGATAAAACGCAAGTAAGACGTTTTTTGCTTGCCTCATGCATTGGTGCGCCATTTGGACTCATCGCATTCATCTATGCAAATCAGAATGCCTTGAAGATCATCTTGGGTGTCGGTGTGCTATTTGGAGTGGTGCTTCTTGTTCGAGGTCGCGATCTCACGAATGCCCATGTGAGTCTTGATTGGTCTATGGGAGTCATAAGCGGATTTCTTTTGACATCAACGTCTACAAATGGTCCTCCGTTGGTTTTTGCATTGCAGGCAAGAAAAATTGATCCGAAGGTTTTCCGATCCACGCTGAATATGGTGTTTTTAATCAGTGGTCTTTATGGACTGGTGTTGTTTGCGGTATTCGGAGAAATAACCCTCGCAGATGTTTGGATTGCAGCTGCACTGCTTCCGAGCATGGTCGTTGGCGTATATGCAGGACGGTACATACGCAATCGCGTTAATCCCGATCGTTTTCGCAGATTGGTATTGGTGTTGCTCTTCGTAGCCGGATTAAGCAGTTTGTACTCAGGGTTGCTCGGTTAATGGCTTCCTATTGACCAAACCATTGCAACCAGCCCTCTTTTGAAGTTGGTTTGAAAACGTAGTTTGTCTCTCGAACCTGTCCGAGGGCAAGAAAGGCTGGATCTGAATAGCGATGACCTGGATAGACGATGGTGTCGCTCGGTAATGACGCCAACATGTTCAAACTGTCATACATATCGTCTGGATTTGAACCCGGTAGGTCCGTTCGGCCGCACCCTTCAAGAAACAACGTGTCTCCTGAAACCAAGTTGCCGTCGACTAGAAAGCATTGACTTCCAGGCGTGTGTCCAGGAGTATGCAACAGAGTTATTGGAATTTCACCAACATGGATGACGTCACCGCCTTCATGCGATGTGAGCTGAGATGCTGAAACTCCAGTTGTCTTGGTGACCCACTCAGCTTCGTCTTTCTGGATATGAATCGGAATATTGCTGATCTCAAGTAAAGAAGAAATTCCCTCAATATTCCATCCCATCATTTTTCCACCCACATGGTCAGGGTGATAATGGGTTCCAAGAGCTCCAACAAGGTTCATATCCTCGGACTGAACAATGTCGGCAATTTCGTTTACGGCATACGCAGGATCGACAATGACGCATTCGCGCGTTTGCTTATCACCAATCAAATAGACAAAGTTCACCATTTGTTGTGCCATCTGGTCGTTTTTTGCGAAATCGGAACCTGAGAGCAACTGACGAAAATACAAACGGTCGTTCATGGTTTCAGACTAGTGACCTACGATGGACGCATGGAGCGCAAATGAAACTTCAACCACACGACAAAGTTCTGATCGGTGGAAAACTGGTTGAGATTGGCAGTGAAATCGCCAATGCCTTTGTTGATGGCGATCGGCTGATTGCAACGGCTTCGGCGGGTCTATTGCTCGTTCCTAAATCGGATAGTGATTTGGTCACTTCTTCCATTACTGAATCACTCAATGCCTTTGCCGCACTCAGTGAGGTTGCGGACCGTCAGATCATGTCTTTCTATGAAGGGTTTGCTCGGCGATTAATGGATGACGGAATCTTCAAACAGATTCGGGACGCAAACGAAAAAAACGTCTCTGACGCACAGTCAAAGGGTCGATCTACAACTCGTTTGGTATTAAGTGAAACCATGCGTCAAGACATGATCGCTGCATTGTTGATCTGGAAGGACTTAGTGGCATCCACCTCACTGAGCGAGACAGTGAACCACGATGGATGGTCAATCGAATCGCACATCGCACCTCTTGGAGTGGTTGGATTTGTGTTTGAAGGCCGCCCAAATGTCTTTGCGGATGCGACTGGAGTACTTGCGAGTCGTAACGTTTGTGTTTTCCGAATTGGAAGCGATGCTCTCGAGACCGCACGCGCAATCATGGACTTAGCGGTGATACCTAGTCTGCTTGAAGCTGCATTGCCACCTTCATCGGTGTTGCTCTTGCCGTCAAAAACCCATGCTGCAGCTTGGGCGTTGTTTTCAGACAAACGTCTGTCACTCGCAGTTGCGCGGGGTAGCGGTTCGTCAGTTGCTCTATTGGGTGAGATCGCTCAGCAACACGGTATCCCAGCGAGTCTTCACGGCACCGGTGGCGCATGGATGGTCATCTCTAAATGCAAAGACTTAGACCGTCTACAGAAGGTCGTTCAATTCTCGCTCGACCGTAAAGTCTGTAACACGCTCAACACGGTCGTAATCACTGCAGACTCCTTGAACCATTCATTGCAGGCAGTAATTGATGGCGTTTCTGCGGCATCTTCTCAACGAAAAACTCATGCTGTCTTGCATGTTGATCATGATGTTGTTGCCGCTCTGGCTAACTGCACAGTTCCTCAAGATTTTGTTGTAATTGCTATCGAACATTCATCCCTTGGCAGAGAGTGGGAATGGGAAAACAGTCCTGAACTATCCATAGTGATCGCCGAGAGCGTCGATGCGGCCGTTGAGATGTTTAATGCCCATTCACCATCATTTGTTTTGTCCGTGATTTCCGATGATTCAGCGGAAGTCAATGTTGCTTGGAGTAAGTCCAACGCTCCATTTTTCGGTGATGGAATGACTCGTTGGGTGGATGGGCA
>JBEAOI010000114.1:0-5091 GCA_041165005.1 Actinomycetota bacterium | reverse complement strand
AGGATTGGATCAACTGGCGAAGCGAAAGTGGCCAAATGGTGAATCGCCTAGCCTGCGCTGGATTCTGGTGCACATGATTGAAGAATATGCACGACACAACGGTCACGCAGACTTCATTCGTGAATCTATTGATGGTTCAGTTGGGGAGTGACGTTAAGCGAGTTTGAGAAATAGTTTCTCAACCTCGGCAACGCTGTAGCCCTGCTTCGCTGACTTTTTTGGGTCTTCGAGACACGAAGAAAGACCTGACGCAAGCATCTTGAATCCAACTTGATCGAGTGCCTTTGATGCAGCAGCGATCTGCGTGACAACGTCTTTGCAGTCGCGATTTTCTTCAATCATGGCTTGGATGCCACGAATTTGTCCTTCAATTCGTCGAAGCCGCAGCGAAAGATCTGCCTGAACATCTTCCTTAATTTCCACGGCTAAACCACTTCTTCTTTGCTGGCGTGGCAGTTGATGAGCCTGACCCGCACTGGCAGCGCTGTGATTGCGACAGGTGGCCAAGCACTTGTTCCACGTGAGCTCCGCACCCGGCCCATGTTGCTTTGTTGCATTTCTTACAATTGATTTGTCGGCACATACCCCATAGGGTATCCTGATCTCATGGAAAATGCAAATATGTTCTTCCGCCAGTACTACCTGCAGTGTTTATCTCATGCCAGTTATCTCATTGGAGATCGTTCGACGGGTAAAGCGATTGTGGTGGACCCGCAGCGAGACGTGGATCAATACATCGCAGACGCAAAGGCCGAAGGGCTGACGATCACTTCTGTATTTGAAACGCATTTCCATGCCGATTTCCTGTCGGGGCACCTTGAACTTGTGGCGAAAGTTGGCGCCGAAATTATTTACGGTCATGGAGCCGACGGGCGTGTTGACTTTCCAATTCGCACCATGAAGCACGCAGAACATTTCTCACTTGGAAGAGTGGACCTAGAACTGTTGGAAACTCCAGGCCACACTCCAGAATCTGCATGTTTGGTTGTTCGCCCTGAAGGACCATTGAGTACGCCATACGGTGTATGCACCGGAGACACTCTGTTCATTGGAGATGTAGGTCGTCCCGATCTGTTGTCATCAGTAGGTTTCACTGCAGAAGATCTTGCGCATCAGTTGTACGACTCATTGCACAATAAGTTGATGAAGCTTCCAGACACAACGAAGGTGTATCCAGCACATGGGGCTGGTTCGTCTTGTGGAAAGAATTTGTCCACCGAGACAGTTTCAACGATTGGCGAACAACGCAGAACGAACTATGCATTGGCTCCAATGACAGTTGAGCAGTTCGTAGAGGCAGTAACGCAAGGTCAATCTGTTGCCCCGTTGTACTTTCTTTTCGCTGCAACAAAGAACCGACAAGCTCACGATTTATTCGTTGACGACAAGGAAGTTGTCATGATGTCGCTTGAGGAAGTAATCGCAGCGCAATCAAATGGCGCTGTGGTTATCGATTCTCGTGACGATATGAGTTTTGCTTCTGGGTACCTTCGAGGTTCGGTCAACGTAGGGCTGTCTGGTCGATTCGCCGAATATGTTGGCGAAGTGATGGACCCAGGTACTGCCATTGTGCTGGTTTGTGAAACTGGAACTGAAGCGGAAGCAAGAATGCGGCTTTCGAGAATCGGTTTTGACAATGTGCTCGGTGCATTGAGCGAACCGGTGCGCGTGTTCTTCGAGAACCCAGATGTCGTTGAGCAGCAGTCAAGGCTGTCTGTAGACGCATTTAATGAGCGCATCTCATCAATGAGCAATGTTGTGCTGGTAGATATTCGCAATCAGGGCGAAGTTGATCTTGGAAGTATCCCGAATGCGCTCCACATCAGTCTGCCATCGCTGTTAAAGCGAATTGACGAACTCGACAGGGATGCACCGACAGTCGTGTTCTGCAGAGGCGGGTACCGGTCGTCAATCGCGTCAAGTTTGTTGAAATCCCACGGGTTTACTGATGTCAGCGACCTTATTGGTGGCTACACGGCGTGGGTTGGTGCCCAATCGTGAGTTTGAAAAACCATTGGGAAAGTGCTTACTCAACAAAGTCAGTCAACGATCGTTCGTGGAGTGAAAGTGGTGAAAGTGATGCACTAGATGATTTTGATTTATCAGATTTGTCAATTGAGAAGAGAATCATTGACGTTGGTGCAGGCGCTTCAACATTTGTGAGGTCACTTGTTCAACGCGGATATAGCCAAGTCACCGTTCTTGATATTTCACAGGCTGCAATTGCGGAAGCGAAATCAATGATGGGTATCGCAAGTGAATCGGTTAATTGGATTGTGGCCGACATATTGAAGTGGGAGCCAACGGAGACGTATTCCTATTGGAACGATCGCGCAGTTTTCCATTTCTTAGTGAATGAAGAAGAACAACAGAACTACGTTGGCAAGGTATTGCACGCCACCCAATCGGGTTCACACATTGTGATTGCTGCTTTTGCGCCAAATGGGCCAGAGTCGTGCTCTGGTCTGCCAGTGAAACGATGGTCGCAAGAGGATTTAGCCAAGCTGTTTGCAGACTCCTGCAGCGTTGTTCGAAGCGGTCAAAGAGTCCACATAACTCCGTGGGGATCGGAGCAGTCGTTTACGTGGGTGCATTTACTGCGTAACTGATGCCGCGTGTGAAGGGCACCGAGGAATTGGATGCTGCTCAAAACAGGAGTCACAAAGCAAGATCCGTTTACGGCAGTCACTGAGTTCGCAGTTATGGAATTGGCTAGTGGGCGATTGGCAGTAATCACATTCGCCAATTACTGATGCCGATGGGCTGAACTCAAGATTCAGACGTGCGTCAAACACGTACAACGACCCTTCCCAGAGGCCTCGATCTCGGTACTTCTCTCCATAGCGAACAATGCCACCTTCAATTTGATAGATCTCTTTGAACCCGCGGTTCTTCATGATGAGAGAAAGCACTTCGCAGCGAATTCCACCGGTGCAGTAGGTGATAATCGGTTTGTCTTTGATGTGATCGTATTTTCCGCTTTCCAGCTCCGCAATGAAATCTCGTGTTGATTCGGTTTGAGGAACAATGGCGTCTCGAAACTTTCCGATCTTTGCTTCAAATGCGTTGCGGCCATCAAAAAACACAACGTCGTCTCGCTTTGCAACCAGTTCGTTCACTTCTTCTGGCTTCAGGTGTATGCCGCCACCGACAACTCCGTTTTCGTCAACAACAATTTCGTCAGGTACACCGAAGGTGACAATCTCGCTACGAACTTTGATCTGCAAGTCGGGGAAGTCGTCTTTGCCTCCATCGGACCATTTGAACTCCATGGTCTTGAAGCTTGGGTAACTCTTCGTAACCCTGACGTACTTCTTCACTTTGTCAATTGGTCCACCAACAGTTCCGTTGATCCCATGCTTGGAAATCAAGATTCGCCCGTGCAATCCAAGGCTTTCGCATAATGCTCGCTGCCACAGCCGAATCGCCTCAGGGTCAGTAATCGGTGTGAACTTGTAATAGAGAAGGATTTTCGAGGTACTAATGCGTCCAGTTTATACGCTGTCTTTATGGTGATTGATTATGACTGACATCATCATTCGCGAAATGCGCGTTGCAGACCTTGAAGTGGTGTGGGCAATCAATCAAGAGAACGTTCCGGCGGTGGGGGAAGAGACGCTTGCAGATCTTGCGAAAATTCATGATCAATCGACAATCGCTTTAGTTGCGGAAGTGGCAAATCAGATTGTTGGGTTCTGCATGGTTCTACTGCCAGGGGCTGACTACGGAAGTCCAAACTTTGAATTTTTCTGCGAACGTCTAGACGATTTCGTTTACCTTGATCGGGTGGCAATCACAAAGAATTTCCAGGGGATGGGAATTGGGGCAGCGATATACCGAGAGGTGGAATTGAGATCAAGTGCCAAGTGGTTCGCGCTCGAGGTCAACACAAAACCTCGTAACGAGGGCTCTTTGCGCTTTCATGCTCGAGAGGGTTTCGTGCAGATGGAAGAATTAGAGACGCGACCTGGGAAAATGGTCAGTCTTATGGTGAAGAAATTGAAGGGATAGAGACGACATGTCAAACGTTGCCGTAATCACGGGTGCAGCACAAGGCATTGGCCGCAGAACTGCACAGGTATTGAATGAACAGGGTTGGAGTTTGCTGTTGCTCGACCTTAAGCCAGTTGACGTATCGGAATACAAGTCGGCAGTGGCACTTGTTGGAGATATCTCAGATGAGCAGTTTGTTGAATCTGCTGCAAACAAATGCATTGAAAAGTTTGGGCATGTAGATGCTCTGGTGAACAACGCAGGAATTTCATGTATCAGTTCTGCGCTTGACACTTCTGCAGATTTGTATCGCAAAGTGATCGACGTGAATCTTGTTGCTCCTTTTCTATTGGCAAAGGCATTTGGTCGCGTCATGGTCGCAAAAGGTTCTGGTTCAGTTGTCAACGTTGCTTCGGTTGCGGGTTTACAAGGCGTTGCCGATCGCTCGGCATACAACGCAAGTAAGCACGGACTCATTGGCCTCACTCGAACGCTTGCTGTGGAGTGGGGTGCAAAAGGCGTTCGAGTGAATGCGGTTTGCCCAGGTTGGGTGAAGACCGAAATGGATCATAAGGATCAAGCTGGTGGAAGCTATAGCGATGCCGACATCATGGAACATGTGCCGATGGGTCGCTTTGCCAAGCCCGATGACATCGCCCAAGCGATTGCCTTCTTGTGTGACTCGTCAAAGTCTTCATTCATCAATGGTGTTTCGCTGCCTGTAGATGGCGGATGGACTGCCGATGGATCTTGGCAATCCCTTCGACTGAAGCATCGATAATGGGCGATAGCCCGAAGGAAGATCGATTCAATCGAGTCCTTGGGCTTCGACACCTAACTGCGAGTGGCATCGGCGTCATTATCGGCGCAGGAATTTATGTGTTGCTTGGACCTGCAACTCAAGCTGCCGGAGGTTTGGTGTGGGCTTCGTTCCTTGTTGCTGGATTGCTGAGTGCGCTGACAGCTTTCAGTTACATGGAGTTGGCATCCATGTTCCCAAGTGCCGGGTCTGAACATGAATTTGCTCGGCAGGTGTTTCCACGCTGGGTGTCGTTCACAACGGGTTGGGCAATGATGCTTGCGCTCATTGTTGCGGCT
>JBEAOI010000113.1:0-2983 GCA_041165005.1 Actinomycetota bacterium | reverse complement strand
AGCGGAACGAATACTCAGACCCTGCCTCAAATTGCAGCCAAGGGCGCTCTTCGCTCAGCATTGCGCCGTGCACGCACAGTTTCGGGTCGCGTGCGTTTGCAAACAGCGCCATAGTGCGTACGAGAGCTTCTGGTTCAAGCGTGATGTCGTCGTCCATGAACAACACATGCGTAGCCCAACCCTGTTTGCGCAGTTCAATAAGGCCTCGAGCAAAGCCACCTGCACCACCCAGGTTTCCGTTTGGTACTACCTGCAACGGCGCGTCTGCTGGTGCATCAAACGTAACGTTCTGCGCGTTGTCTACAACGAACACACGAACACGACCGCGCAGCACATCGATGCTGCGCTCAAGTTCCAACACATTGCTCACCGTTTTGCGAACGTACTCTTGGCGATTAAACGTGGTGATGGACAGCGACAGCTTCACATCGTGGGCTGGTGCGTCTGCACTCACCCATTCGCCGCCCGTGATGCATACCTCTCCGCCTTGCGCCAACACCCGAACGAAGTAGGTGCCGTATGGCGTTGACTGCAGATTTGGCAGCAAAAACTCAATAAATACGGGGCATCCTTCACCCTGTGGCAACGGCTCCGAAGCGACCACGGTTTCTCCGCGTGCACTCACTCCAACCACTTGTGCAATACCCACCCCAGACGCGCGTACGCGCACTGCGAGCGCATTCACGGTGGTGATGCGACTCCATCGGCCGGCTGCAAACACACCGAAGCTCGTATCGAAGGACACCTCTGCGCCATCTTGCAACACCGCGCCACCAGGAACGATTTTTGTTATGCCATCAAAACGCGCATACAACAAAGGCTCTGTTGTGGTTTCAGTTGGTAAAACCAAACGTTGCAGCAACTGCGTCATTATGAGCCGCTCAGAGGGTCGGTGAAAAACGACGGAATTGAACTGTTGGTATTCACTGCTTCAAGAATGCCGCTTGCAGCATTAAGCGCTTCGTGAATGGTGACGTCCATGTCGAGGTAACGATACGTACCAAGACGACCAAGGAAGGTAACTCCCTGCTGCGCACGAGCTTGCTCAACGTATTTCACGAGTTGATCTTTTTCTTCAACCAAGCGAATTGGGTAATAGGGCGTATCGGTTTCGCCACACAAACGCGAATACTCGGTGTACGTCACTGATTTGTCGTGATGCTCCCACGGCGCAAAATGCTTGTGTTCAGTAATGCGTGTGTACGGCACACTTTCGTCGCAATAATTCAACACCGGACAACCCTGCACGTCGCCGTCTTTCACTTCTTGAACAAAGTCGAGCGTGCGATAGCCAAGGCGACCGTGCTCGAAACCAAAATATGCATCAATTGGACCTGTCCACACCACATGGTCGTATGCACTCGACGACGCAGGATTGAACGCAGTTGACAAATGCACCGTGATTGACGGGTGATCCAAAATCGCTTCCACGATTGGCGTATACCCGTGTTCAGGAATTCCTTGGAACGGATGATTGAAATACGAATTGTCTGCAGTAAAGCGCAACGGCAATCGCGCAAGGATGCTGGCTGGCAATTCTGTTGGTTCAACACCCCATTGCTTTTTCGTATAGCCCTTGAAAAATGCTTCGTACATTTCGCGACCAACAAAACGCAACGCCTGGTCTTCAAACGACACAGGGTTGGTAATGGTCTTGTCAGCTTTTTCCGAAATAAACGCTTCAGCCTCTTGCGGCGTGAAGTTGGTGCCAAAGAAATCGTTGATCAACGTGAGGTTCATGGGCAACTGGTACTTCTTGCCACCGCTCATTGCGCTGACCGTATGGCGGTAGGGCTTCATGACCCCAAAGCGCGTGATGTAGTCCCATACATGCTCGTGTTGCGTGTGGAAGATGTGTGGGCCGTACACGTGCACCATGACGCCCGATTCATGGCGCTGCGTAAAACAGTTGCCGGCAACATGGTTGCGAGTGTCAAAAACTGTGGCTGTGTGCCCAGCTTCGGCCAATTGGCGAGCCACCACAGCACCTGAAAAGCCGGCGCCAACGATGGCAAAGGACCGTGACACCACGGCTAAATACTAGTTAATTAGTGAGAAAGCCAAGGGGCGCATGCGCCTTCCAAGTCGCGAACTTCAATGCGATCGCGGTTGGCATATGTCACCTGATTGTTTGGGTCTGGGCGCAAACGGAAGGTGCGGAACGACATCTCGGTGGTGTCAATGGCAAGGATTCTGCCCGACAACGAATCGCCAAGACCAAGCAGCACCTTGATGGTTTCCAAAGCCTGAATTGACCCAACAATTCCTGGCAATACACCAAGCACGCCTGCCTCTGCGCAACTTGGTGCAAGTTCTGCTGGAGGTGGCTCGGGAACCATGTCGCGATAGGTCGGACCGTTCTTCGGATCGAACACGGTGACCATTCCTTCGAAGCGGAAAATGGATCCGTGCACTACTGGAATGCCGAGCTTGATGCTTGCATCATTCAGCAAGTAACGACTCGGGAAGTTGTCTGCGCCGTCCACAATGACGTCGTAGCCAGCAATGATGTCCATGATGTTGCTTGCTTCAAGACGAGTGTCGTAGGTAACTACTTTCACGTCTGGGTTCAGCAATTGCAAAGTTTTCTTTGCCGACTCCACTTTGCGATCACCAATGCGATCGATGTTGTGCAAAATTTGGCGCTGCAAGTTCGATGCATCTACTTCGTCCATGTCGACGATGCCGAGGGTGCCCACTCCGGCAGCAGCCAAGTACAACGCTGCTGGCGAGCCAAGCCCGCCTGCGCCAAGCAACAACACTTTGCTTGACAACAACTTTGACTGACCCTCTACCCCAACTTCTGGCAACAAAATATGACGTTGGTAACGATTGCGCTGCTCTGCAGTAAGTACAGCAGGCGTGCGCCACGGGCGACCTTCATCTTTCCACTTACCAAAACCGCCGGCTACAGAGACAACATTGGTATAGCCAAGTTCGTGCAATGTTTTTGTGGCAAATGCACTGCGTACACCACCTGCGC
>JBEAOI010000112.1:0-2517 GCA_041165005.1 Actinomycetota bacterium | reverse complement strand
CCGCAATGATCGTTGCAAATACACATCGCACCATCGGCGGATTGATAGCGATCAAGGGGGCAACCGTGTCACAACGGATGATTGACTCCTTGACGAGATCAAGGGTGCTCAACAGTTCGGACAATGTTGAGATATCTCGTGATCTCGATCAAGGTGAACGGAAGAAGAAGCGCGTACCAGATATGGCGGTTGGCATTGCGCTAATTGCTATTGGGGTTATCGGATCCATGGCCGTGTATCGCTCTGCGTCAGCGACTGTCTCAGTAGTTGGGGTGGTTAGTGATTTGGGCCGCGGGCAGGTGATTAAAGATAGTGACTTAAGGGCAATTCGAATTTCACCCGAGGCTGCGCAATTTTTTGTCGATGCAAGCAACGCAGGTTCATTGCTTGGCAAAAGCCTCACTGTTTCCATAAAAGGCGGAACCCCACTTTCGGAAAGCATGGTGAGCAGCGCATCACCACTCGGACCTGATGAGGCTTTGACTTCTGCCGCAGTACCAGCGGGAAACATTCCAGCGAATCTTGCGGTAAACGACAAGGTACGGCTGGTGCTTACGCCAGATGCGACAATCACTAACGCTTCACCTCCTTTACTGTTTGATGAAGCGGTCACAATTTCAGCAATTGAGCAATCAGATGAATTGAACAGTGCGGTGATTGTTACCTTCCGCGGACCACTTCGGTTATCACTAGCAATTGCAGGCGCGGGTAATGTGCGAATTTCGTTGGTCAGCGAATAGTCAGGTAACGCTGTGAGTGCAAGCACACATTCCGCATCTGACCTTGCAAATAGACGGATACGCGATGCATTAGCTACTCGCATTGGAGAAGCACTGGCTGATGAGCGATTAGATCGGCAAAACAGAGGAGATGCGTATCTCAGTAGCAAATCTGAAATGGATTTTGCGCGCCAGGTTTCAGCAATGGAGTGCGCTCGTTTGTCGGCATCCCGCAGGCAGGAAGGCCTGCCTGCGTTAACTGATATCGAAGAGCAGTTACTCACCAGCGGAGCAATTGATCAAGTGCTTGGCATGGGGCTACTTCAACAAACTCTTGATGACCCCGAAGTGAGCGACATCCACGTTCGGGGTAATTCTCCGATATGGGTGAAGCTAAGGAGTGGTGCAAGAGAGTGCCGTTCGCCAATTGTTGATCACGATGACGAACTCGTAGATCTGATTAGACGTACCGCAGTTCGGATGGGACGTAGCGAGCGTCGATTTGACGCAGGGTCGCCAGAACTGAATCTGCAACTTGCAGATGGTTCGCGTCTATTTGCAACGATGGATATTTCAGCGCGACCAAGTCTTGTCATTCGTAAACACCAATTTGAAATTTCGTCTCTTGAAGACCTGGAGGCGCGCGGAATGATGTCGTATGGAATAGCCGAGATGTTTAGAGCCATGGTTCGTTCGCGGCGCAATGTGATCATCGCTGGGGGGACTGGATCCGGAAAAACCACTTTGATGCGTGCATTAATTAACGAAGTACCACCCGAAGAGAGAATTGTGACGATTGAGGACGCGTATGAACTTGGCCTTGAAAGGTTTGAGCACTTGCATCCAGATCATGACTCGCTTCAGTCTCGCCCGGCCAATATCGAAGGTCAGGGAGAAATAACTCTCGCTGATCTCACAAAAATGGCCCTGCGCATGGACCCCGACAGAGTGATTGTTGGAGAAGTACGTGGCGCCGAAGCGTTTCCAATGTTGATGGCAATGAGCCAAGGTAATAACGGCTCAATGTGCACGTTGCATGCTGATAGCACGCGGTCAGTATTCCCGAAACTTGCTGCGTATGTGTCGATGTCATCAATTTCGCTACCAATTGAAACAACCAATCTGCTCATAGCGAGTTCAGTGCACTTTGTAGTTCACATTGAAGTTGTGCGCGGTCAACGAAGAGTGAGCTCTATACGAGAGGTAGTTGACTCAGATGGCTTGACCATCATGTCAAACGAAGTTGTGAGAAACCTCAATGGAACAGTTGGAATTGGGTATCCGTTGCGTGAAGAAACGCGAGAGTTATTTGAGGAATTCGGTTTCCGCGAGGAGATGCTGCGATGACGGGGTTGCTTGTGCTCTTGAGTGGAGCAATGTTTGGATTAGGGGTTTTTCTGCTCCTCTCCGAGCACGGAAATCGGTCAACTTGGCCGATACTCATGGCAGTTAGGTCGTATCAATTTCGATTGGCACAAATTGCAGTCCCAGCTGCCTTTGGTGTCACTCTGATGGTTACTGGCTGGATAGTGGTTTCGGCTTCGGTTGCAGTACTTGTGTCTGCGATTCCAGGAATTGGAAGACCATACGTTCAGACCCGAAACGAACAGGAACTTGTAGATGGCATAGCTACCTGGACCGAGCAATTGCGAGACACGTTGGCTGGGGCACATGGAATTGAACAAGCAATTGTTGCAACATCAATCCACGCCCCGCTTGTACTTCAGACCCATGTAAAGAAACTCGCATCATTCATTGGTTATGGACCGGTAGAGGACGGACTTCGTCGATTTGGGGA
>JBEAOI010000111.1:0-7742 GCA_041165005.1 Actinomycetota bacterium | reverse complement strand
CCACTTCCCGTAAGCGAATCTCGCACGTCAGTGACTTCGGCATCAACTCGAATATCTTCAATCCGTAATTGCGGTTGGGCTTCAATGAACACATCCCGGTGCAAACCCGACATCCACCATTGATCTTGGTCTTCAACGTAGGACTGTGCCGAGTATCTACAAACGGTGATCGAGACTAGATTCATTCCTTCACGAACAAATGGTGAAATGTCATATTCGCTTGCTAATCGACTGTCTGTTCCGTATCCAACAAATTCTCCATTGACGCGAACTGAGTGCACACTCTCTGCGGCACCAATATGTAAAACAATTCGTCGGTCTAACCATTCGCTTTCAACCTTGAAATTGCGTCGGTACACCGCAGTTGGGACTTCTTCGGGCAAATGTGGAGGGGTTTCGCGCCATGGCATTGCAATGTTTGTGTAATGCGGAACATCGCCAAGATCGAATTGAGTCCAGTTGCTTGGAACCGGAATGCTCACCCAGTCTCTATCGTCGCAAAGCTCGCCCAATTCACGAAGTGCAATGTCTTTGGGGTGCGAAAAACGCTTTATGCGCCAATCACCATTAAGCAAGACTCGAATACTTGATGCAGAAGTAAACGGTGTTCGCATTGGCAAGCGATTTACTTGAACAGCATTTGGATCTGCCCACAGTTTTAGATCGTGTAGTTCAGGTATTGAAGCCATGTGCTTACGCGACTCGACCTACTAACAAACCCACTCCAATGAATTGCAGAACCCCTGCGACAACGGTGAACACATGCCAGATTTCGTGATATCCAAACACATGTGGCACGAGGGCTGGTTTTTTCATATAGAACAAAACAGCGCCAACGGTGTACACAATTCCCCCTAGGGCATACATCAGCAAACTGATGAAACCGGCTCGACCATAAGCCCACGGCAAAATAATGAGCGCTGCCCACCCAATGATGATGTACATCGCGTGGCCCAAGCGCTTTGCTTTCCAAGTGATCTTCAGGCCCATCCCCACAGCAGCAGCTAGCCAGATCAACACGAGAAATGGAATACCCACGTTGTACGGCAGTGCCATCAAACAAACCGGTGTGTACGTGCCGGCTATCAGCACATAGACCATCGCGTGATCAATTTGTTGCATCGTCTTTTGCGAACGCAGTGATTTCGTGAATAGGTGATACGAAGCAGACGTCGAGTACAGAGCCAACAAAGAAAGCGCGTAAATTCCTACAGCCAGTCGAGGAACCCCCGCTGGAGTGAACAGAGTGAGAATGATGCCAGCTGGAATAGTGACAGCAACTGCAATGGCGTGAATTCGACCGCGCCAGCGCGGACGCCAGTTTCCTGTTGCATGCATAAACACTGGCATGTGTGGCACGAAAGCACCTCCTATGCACAGCGTAACCTGTACACATGACTTACAACTTTGATCGCTTTCTTCGTTACGACGAAATGGTTATGTGGCTAACCGAGTTGGCTTCACGGTTCCCTCACTTAGTCACATTAGAGACATATGGAAAGTCGCATCTTGGACGAGATTTATGGATTGCAACAGTTACCGATTCAACAACTGGATCACACGATACGAAACCAGCGCATTGGATTGACGCAAATATTCATGCAACTGAAGTAACGGGCGGAGTTGCAGCGCTTTACATTTTGGAATATCTCACCAGTCAATTTGGTCGCGATCACCACACCACTGAAGTTCTACGCACGCGCACCTTCTACATCGTTCCTCGAGTCAACCCAGACGGCGTAGAAGACGCTCTTCTTGACAGCCCGCGCTATCACCGTTCGAGTGTTCGTTCTTGGCCGTGGCGCGACGGACATCGTTGGCCTGGCCTCAGTGTTGAAGACATTGACGGTGACGGTGCAGTTCGAACAATGCGTATTGCTGATTCTGATGGTGCATGGGTTGAGCACGACGATGATTCGCGCGTGATGGTTCCTGTTGGCCCACTCGGTGTTGCCCCTGGAACACAGCGTTATCGATTGCTTGATGAAGGTGTTCTTGAAAACTTTGATGGCTTCACTATTCCGATGCCACGTGATCCGGCGGGACTCGATCTCAACCGAAACTTCCCAGCGGGTTGGGGCACCACCGTGCTCGGTTCGGGAGATCATCCAATGTCTGAACCCGAAATCGACGCACTGGTACGTGCCGCGCGGTCACGCACCAACGTATGCGGATACAACGCGTTTCATACTGCCGGTGGCTTCATGTTGCGACCAAGTAGCACGCGTCCTGATTCAACGTTGCCTCCGTTTGATATTTGGGTGTACAACGAACTTGGGAAAGTTGGGGTTCAACACACTGGCTACCCCGTTCACTCGGTGTACGAAGACCTAACTTGGGACAAGAGCGACACCATGAGTGGTGCTGGTGACGACTGGGCCTATGAACACCTTGGTGTGTTCGGCTGGACAACCGAGTTTTGGGACATCATTTTCCACGCAACAGGAAAGCACTCACCAACCGACATTTGGTACGTCGGTCCAACTCCAGAGCAAGAACTTGCTGTCTGCAAATGGACTGATAAGCACGCACCAGGCGCATATGTAGCCTGGAAAAAGTTCAATCACCCACAACTTGGTGAAATTGAAATTGGCGGATGCGACGCGATCAAAACATGGTCGAATGCCCCTGCATCAAAACTGCGTGACGAAGTAGCACCACACGTGCATTTCGCTATCTATCAAGCACTTGCTTCGCCACGTCTTGAAATCAAACGAGCAAGTGCTGTTTCGCTTGGCGGCGGCGTGTACAAAGTGGAAATTGGTATCGCGAACACTGGTTGGTTAGGCACTGAAATCAGTGAATGGGCGCAGAAGAACAAAATCGTGCTTCCTCTTACCGCAGAAATTTCTGGTGCGACCCTGGTTGAAGGTGCACCGCGGGTAAAACTCGGTCAACTTGATGGTCGTGTGAAATTTCGAGTGAGTGGTGACGCCAAATCAGATGGAACACCAGATCGTGTACTGCACAGTTGGTTGATTCGTGGAGAAAAAGGTCAACGCGTAACTCTCACCGCTACACATCAACGTGCTGGCGTTGCTTCAGCGATCGTAGAACTTCCATAACGCCGGTGTGATTGAATTGCGCGCATCGAAATAAACAATGCGCTCGGCACAATAACAACATTCGGAAGAGCTACATACAAATCGTCAATCATTAATCCATAGATTCCCCACGATGCCGACATCGTGGCCACCATGATGAATGTCACCACCGATATTCCAACGAGATGACTCGTTTTTGCGGCGCGAATTACCTGAGGAACAATTCCAGTTGCTCCAACTACTACAGCAATTGCACCAAGCAAATCTCGTGAAATTGCAAGCGCAAGGAGTGCTGCGAGAACGACAGAGATCTCAACGGTAAGTGCCCGAGCCGCTGACACTGCTTTGAGTCGCACCTGCATAAACACCACGGTTCCGAACCCACAAATCGCCATAATGTTGGCAAGTGCAACCAAAGGCGTTGAGGAAGCAATTCCGTACACCACCCACAAAATTGACCCACTGACATTTTGCAATTGTGAAGGCACAGAAATGCCTTCAACGGTTTTCCTTCTTACCACCCGGTAAGCCTGCGGGATCGTGAAGGTAAACGAAAGCGAGATACACCACAGGCTGAAAATGGTGCGAAAATCCACTTCGCAACCCTAGGCGGTCTCGTTAGCGTTAGACAGACCATGTTCACCACGTACGCGATGACACTGCCCACAAAGAAGTGGACTGAGGAAACCCGCGAGCGTGCCATCGGAGTTATTTCGAAGTGGCATCAGCAGTGGTTCCCAGCAGATCGCCTCCCTGCAAATATTCGAGTTCGAATTCGACACAGTCAAGACGATGAAGTTTTCAGGCTTGAGGTGCAAAACACTCATCCTCAGACCGCTAATACTCACCTGATTATTGCGACCTTAACTCCATATAAGGGCCAGCTTGTTTTTGATTTGAGAGTCAAGTTTGCGCCGGGCAAGGATTCGATCATTCCCCATCGCCGAGCTGAATTGCCACCAAAACCAGCGCGAGCACTTGTAGCCGAAATGGCCAAGTTGCTTGAGGTGTATGACGCAGAGCGACGCATTAGTCCAACCATTCGCCAAGTAACTTCTGCTCTCGAGGGCGAAGCTCTTGCCGCCGACTTCATTAATGCACTCGCACGTCGCTTACCCATTTTGGTTGAAACAACCATCGATAAATCGATCCAGTCCTCACATACTGGCCTTTTGCTTGAAGACCTTGTCGGTATTGCCCACATTGCTCACATCACATCGATTGAAGCGGTTGATTCGTTCAATGCATATTGCAACGGCAAGGTATTGGACAAAAACTACGTCACCATACTGTGGCCACATCCTGCTCAACCACTGACCTTTCATACCGTCACGCCAAATCGTGAACAGATTGAAAACCCAATTCTTGAAGCCGCGGCCTTACAACCAGACATTCCAACGCAGGCGCCTCCGCGATTCAGCACAAGTCGCCCAGTTCATTCTGTGGTGCCTACGCCTACTCCCGTTATCAATCAAGCCAATACAGATCTGTCACCAGTAGTTGAGCAACTTAAGCGAACAGTTAATGAGCATCAACTTCATATTGAACAACTTGATGACGCACTAGAAGAAGTAGAAGCAGAACGCGATGAGTTTGCGGAGCTACTTGAAGAAAAAGAGGTAGAAGCAGAGGAATTGTCAACTGAAGTTGCGCTTCTCCGCGGACGATTAGCCGAGCTCACGAGTCTGACAGTTGACCTTGATGCTGAACTCGCCCGCGCACGTCCTGATCGCGTGCTTCGCACAGTGCTCGACGCTGTTAATCGTGCGCGTTCCGAATGCAAGCATCTTGAGTTTTTGCCAACTGCGTTCACAACCGCAAACGAGCTTCAAGGCCCAAACCCACGCCAAGTGCTTCAGGACTTGAAGGCTCTAGACAACGCAGTTGCAAACTGGCGCAGAGACGTCTTCCCGATTGCGGGATTGCAGTCGTATTTGCGTGATAGCGCAGGCCTCGATTTTGCACCGCGCATTTCTGAAGACACACACCATCGACACGGTGAGTGGTACTCCGCTATGCATAAGAACAAGCAGATTCATATCGGCGCACATCTGCGAAGAGGAAAGAATCGCACGCTGATTCGCATCTATATGCATGTTGATACTGCAGAAAAGTCCATTGTTATTGCCAAAATCGTCCGACATGGACCAGACAGCACCAGTTAGTTACCCCACATAAAGCACCTGTAAAGGCGTATCGTGTTGCCATGACTTCGCCTGTGTATTCACTCTCTGACGACTACATCAACAAGGTTGCTGAACTCGATCCGGCAGCAGCCACCTACATGGGGATTGCTGGTCACGATCACGAAATGACTGACTTCAGCCCTGCTGGTCACGATGCGCGCGCAGAAAACGACCGCCAAACTCTTGCAAAGTTAAACACGCTTGATTCAAGTGCAAGTTCTGACCGCTTAGCCGCCGGTGTATTGCGTGAGTCTCTAGAAATCTCTGGTGCAGAATACGACGCCAATGAGCACTTGGTTTCAATTCGAGTGCTTGCTGGCGACGTTGATGCCGCTCGAGCAATTTTTGACCTCATGCCAACTGACACTGCAGAACAATGGTCAGTGATTGCAGAGCGCATGTCTAAAGTTCCACAAGCGTTTGCAGGTATGCGCGAGTCGTGGAAACTTGGTCTTGATCGCGGTGTAAAAGCTCAGCGCCGACAAGTTCTCGCATCAAGCGAACAGCTCGCAACTTGGGCTGGTCGAAAAGACGCTCCGGCATTCTTTGAACAATTCGCAGAATCTGCATCTTCGGTTGCTGGCGCTCCAATGGAGCAACTTCGCAAAGCAGCAAAGCATGCATCACGGGCGCTTGGTGAAACTGCAGATTTTCTCATCAACGACTACGCCCCACGTGCAGATACGCGCGATGGAGTTGGCCCCGAGCGACACGCACTTGCCCGCCGACGCTTCATGGGAATGAAAGTTGAAGCGAAGGATGCATACGAATGGGGTTGGGCAGAAGTTCAACGCATCGATGCAGAAATGGAACGCGTTGCGCAGGAAATTCTTCCGGGTTCAACGCTTTCAGAAGTTCGTCACTTTCTTGACACCGATCCTTCACGGTCAATTCAAGGCGAAGGAGCACTTCGCGACTGGCTACAAGAATTGATGGATGATGCGATGTCGTTTCTTATCGACAACAATCATTTTTCAATTCCAGATTCCATTCGCACCGTTGAGGCAATGATCTCTCCGCCAGGTGGAGCAGCCGCCATGTATTACACAGGGCCGAGTGAGGACCTCAGTCGCCCAGGTCGCACCTGGTATCCAACAAACGGTCGCACGGTGTTCCCACGTTGGAGTGAGCCAACCACCGCGTATCACGAAGGTGTTCCCGGGCACCACTTGCAAGTAGCAATCGCCACAATTAACTCTGAAAAACTTTCGCGCTTCCAACGCAACACGTTCGTTTCGGGTCACGGCGAAGGTTGGGCGTTGTATGCCGAGCGCTTGATGGATGAATTTGGATTCTTAGAGAATCCTGAGTACCGCTTGGGATATCTATATGCCCAGGCATTCCGTGCCGCCAGAATCGTCATTGACACCGGAATTCATTGTGGTTTTGCCATTCCACAAAGCTCGTCGTGGCACCCAGGAGAGCAATGGACTCCTGAACTCATGCTTGAATTCTTGAGTGCTCACTCGTCAAGCGATGACGAATTCAATCGCTCAGAAATCAATCGCTATCTCGGTTGGCCAGGGCAAGCTATTTCATACAAGCTTGGCGAACGTGTGTGGCTTGACCTACGTGATGATGCCAAGAAAAAATATGGAGCATCGTTTGACTTGCGTAAGTGGCACGCACATGCTCTTGACCTTGGCAACCTTGGTCTTGACTTATTGAAGTCGGAAATGGCGCGCTTCTAGAGGCTTCTAAGGGACAACAACGACTGGCGTTCCAGGTTTTGCCCAGTCAAATATGAATTTTGCGTCTGCGGTGCTTGATCGCAGACAACCACTGCCCAAAAACGTTCCCAGCTCTGCTTCAGTTTGCATCGGCACACCATTCTTCGTAGGTATTTCGTGGAATCCGATGTTGCCACCATTTCGGCCAATTGCGAACCTCGTCATGAACCTAAACTTCACACCCTCAAGTTCTTGGCTGAATGACGAAACAGATTGGTTTTTTACAAAGTATGAACCTTTTTTGGGTTGACCACGCTGACCCGACACCAAAAAGGTGCGAATGACATCCCCCGATGCGTTTATTACCCACACGCGCAGTTGACGGTTTGAGTACACAACCCGACGTCCGCTACCCGAGTTTTTTGGTACCGCAAAAGTTGAAACAGCAACAGTTGTTGTAGTTGGTGCAATCGACGTCGATGTTGTTGTTGGATTGGGATCAACTGCTGCATTGGCAATTCCCTGACCGCACCATGTTGATAGAACAACTGCAAGAACAAGTGCAACGCGTTTCATTTCACTCCATTCAAAATCGCACGTGTTGCAGAAGCCCCAATTCGACTTGCTCCAGCTTCAATCATTGCGAGTGCATCTGCAGTAGTGCGAATTCCCCCGCTTGCTTTGACGCCAATGTCTGCTCCAACAACATTGCGCATAGTTTGAACAGCCTCAAGCGATGCGCCACCTACTTTGTGGAATCCGGTTGAAGTTTTTACATAGTCAGCACCACCAGAAACGCTGTGCTCGCAGGCTGCAGCAATTTGTTCACTTGACCACAATCC
>JBEAOI010000110.1:0-3947 GCA_041165005.1 Actinomycetota bacterium | reverse complement strand
CCATAAATGTTGAAAGCACATTCGCCTCATTGACATAAGCGCCAACCGGCATTGAACAACCAGCACCAAGTTCAGCAAGAAATGCGCGTTCAATCTCGACAGCAAAACGCGTACGAGCATGATCGATACTTGAAACAGCGGCAAGCGTGTTGCTGTCACCTTCTCGACATTCAACTGCAACACAGCCCTGTCCAACCATTGGAATAAAATCGGTTGTCGCAAGCTCTGCTGTAATTCGATCCGTTATTCCCAGCACTTGCATGGCTGCAATTGCCATCACGATAGACCCATTGTTGGGAATCTTTTCGAGACGAGTATGAATGTTTCCGCGCAACTCCACAAACTGCAGGTCGGGACGAACAGTCAGTAGTTGCGCTCTGCGTCGCACTGATCCGGTGGCAACAGTTGCACCGAATTCAAGATCACTCAACGACTTGCCTACTAACGCATCACGCGCATCTCGTCGTTCACACCATGCACCAATCACTAAACCTTCTGCGTGCTGCGATGGAAGATCCTTTGCTGAATGAACCGCAATGTCCGCATCTCCGCGAAGCACTGCTTGCTGCACTTCTTTAACAAAAATTCCCTGACCACCAATTTGATGTAGCGGCTGATCTTTGTTCTGATCGCCAAGGGTTTCGACAAACACCAACTCAACTGGTAACCCTGTTGCCGATGTAATCGACTGTGCGACGACCTCTGCCTGTGTTCGCGCCTGTGCGCTAGAACGCGTGGCGAGTCGGATCATTCGATGTCGAATAAATCGCGAAGCGCTGCGGCAATGCGTTCACCCTGCGGAGTGCCGGCGCTGTGCTTGAGTTGCAATGACGGGCTATGCAACAACTTGGCAACAACTGCCTTGCTCAGCGCATCAACTGCATCGCGTTGTTCTGTGCTCAGGCCAGAAAGCTTTGAGGAGAATCGCTCAACCTCTGCGCGCCTTATGGTCTCTGCTCGCTCGTGTAACTCGGCAACGAGAGGCGCAGCCTGGCGCGCCTTTACCTCTTGTCCGAAACGTTCCACTTCTTCTCCCACAATGCGCCGAACTTCTTCGGCTTCCTGCTGACGTGCATCTATTCCAGTCTGTGCCCAGTCACGAAGGTCATGCAAGTCACGCAGCGTGACTCCTGGCAACTCGCCGACCTCGTGTTGAACGTCGCGAGGAACAGCAATATCAACAATCAATAACGGGGTTCCATTTGAGCGCTCTCGTGCAAGCCGAACATCTTCAACCGAAATAATTGCCTCACCTGCACCGGTGCACGTAAGCACAACATCGGCATTGCCAAGTGCGTCATGCAATTCATCAATATGACTCACCACAGCACCAACCGAATCTGCGAGTTGTTGCGCGCGTTCGCGGCTTCGGTTCATGACCGTAACGCTCTGCGAGCCTGCGCTTCCAAGCGCACGCGCAATGCCTGCGCCCATGTCGCCAGCACCAATGACCAATACGCGCCGACCCGACATCGTTCCCAAAATGTCTATCGCCATTTCAACAGCAGCATGAGAAACCGACGCAGTAGAACGACTGATCGATGTTTCGGTACGCGCACGCTTGCCTACTTCAAGAGCGTGACGGAACAACATGTTCAGCGAAGTACGTGCTGTGGTTTCAGTGCGAGCTTTGTCCCATGCGTCACGAACTTGGCCAAGAATTTCGGTTTCACCGAGCACAGCGGAATCGAGACCAGATGCAACTTCAAACAAATGACTTACTGCTGCATCATCATGCTGACTGTAAAAATGTGGTTGAAGTTCTTCAACTGACAAGCCAGATAGTTCACAGAAGAAGTCTCTGACATCTGCAAAAGCTCCGTGAAACTTTTCAGCAATTACGTACACTTCAGTGCGGTTACAAGTGGAAAGCACCACAGTCTCGCGAACGTGATCGCGCGACACCAACCCATGTAGGGACTTTGCAAGTACATCATCAGAAATGCTCACGCGCTCAATTACATCGAGTGGTGCCGATTTATGGTTGATGCCAAGAACGACTATTGACATACTGCAGCCACTTCGCGCTTTGTCTTCGTTGCCGGCTTATCTTCGCGGCTGAGTTGCTCGTAGTAGCCAAGAATCTGCAATTCAACACCCAGGTCAACACTTCTTACCGAAATGTTTTCTGGAACATTCAAGATCACGGAAGCGAAGTTCAAAATTGAACGGATTCCCGCGTTCACTAGAAGATCTGCTGCATGCTGAGCCGAAGCAGGTGGCGTGGAAATAACTCCAATGCTTACCGACTCCTCGCGCACGATGGTTGGCAGGTCGTCCACATGGCGAACCAATACGCCTGCAACTTTTTTGCCTACCTTTGTCGAGTCAATATCCACTACTCCAGCAACTGGAAAACCGCGGGTAGAGAATCCGTTGTAATTGGCTAGTGCGTTTCCAAGGTTGCCAGCGCCCACCACCACAACTTTCCATTCATGGTGCTGACCGAGCTCGCGCTTTATTTGATACACCAGGTAAGCGACGTCATAGCCAACTCCCCGCGTGCCATAACTTCCTAAATACGACAAGTCTTTGCGCACCTTTGCCGCGTTCACCCCGGCAAGTGCCGCGAGTTGATCACTCGACAGTTGAGCGGTTCCGCTAGCAATCAGGGTGTTCAAGATCTGGAGGTACACGGGGAGGCGCGCAACTGCAGCATCTGGAATTCTGCGACGTGCGGGGGATGAGGTTTGGGCAAGGTCGGCCACGCCTCAAATGTAGGCGTTCGTGCATGATTTCACGAAGTCCAACTAGTCTTCGGTCATGAGCGCAACCGCGGTTCTTGCCATGGGGGGGCTAAATGGCGCTCTCGCGGGAACGGCAACGCTCATAGCGACCGCTTTCACACTGAGCACCGCCGACCGGTGGATCAAGCGCCGCCAACCACACGAACTGGCATGGACAATTGCCATGGCGTTGTTTGCCATGGGTTCTGCATGCCTGTGGTGGGCAGAAAGCACGGGATGGAATCTGTTTGTCTTCCGAATGTTCTTTCTTGCTGGAGCAGTTCTCAATGTGTCGTGGCTCGCGCTTGGCACTGTGTACCTGCTTGGTGGACAACAACTTGGAAATCGTGTTCGACAAGTTCTCATCTGGTTATCTGGCTTTGCAACCGGCATTGTTCTCGTTGCGCAATCCAAGGCCGAAGTAATCGCCGATCAATTTCCCACAGGTAAAGAAGTGTTCGGTGTTGCCCCGCGAATTCTTGCCGCAGTCGGATCAGGAGTTCCGGCACTTGTCATTATTTTTGGCGCACTGTGGTCCGCTTGGCGAGTACTCCGTAAGAAAAACCCTGCGCTTTCAACAGGAGCGAAACGTTCGGTGTTTTCTGCTGGACGTTTGGCGTTAGGAAACGTACTGATTGCTACGGGAACGTTGGTGCTCTCTGCGAGCGGAACACTGGCTGGTCGATTCGGTGAAGACCGCGCGTTTGCAATAACGCTGTTGGTTGGTGTGTCAATTCTGTTCTTTGGATTTCTTGTTGCCAGTAATTCAACACGTGCTAAATCAACGCAACGCGCGTCGCAATACCTTGCCAGTGCTGCCAGTTGGCAGTGACTGCACAATTAACACTTTTGACGGACACTTGTAACGAGCTAATTGTTTTTGGCAGTGCTCAATAATTGATTCCTCATCAAGATGCACGCCTTTGTGCAATACAACATATGCACGCACGGCTTCACCAGTATGAGGATGCGAAACCCCAACAACTGCAGCTTGATCTATTGCAGAATGCACAAGTAGTACCTGCTCAACTTCTGCTGGATACACGTTGAACCCACTCACAATGATCAGGTCTTTCAAACGATCAACCAGGAACAGATCACCATCAGCATCTTTTACAGCAATATCGCCAGTACGCAGCCAACCATCTGCGGTAAGTACTCGGTCTGTTGCTTCTTGATCGTTGTAGTAGCCAGCAAAAACATTTTCGCCGCGCACCCAAA
>JBEAOI010000109.1:0-4840 GCA_041165005.1 Actinomycetota bacterium | reverse complement strand
ATTTGCATTACGCGTTTAACGATTGGCAATCCACCTTGGCCAATTGCGCGGCGATGCGATAGTGCTCTGCCGACTTCTTGTTCAATGGGAAGGAAAAATCCAGGTATCAGCGCAAATGCGATAAACCACATCGCAACAATTGGTTTAAAACCATCCTGCCCAAGTGCTTGCTGGCCAATTTTGAAAAATACATACGCCGAGACACCGGCGATGAATAATCCGACGCCAACTGAAGCAGTGCCCTCAGGGAGGGCAATTCTCGAACTAGCTGTGCTGTTCGGTGGTTGTTTTTCTGTTGGAGACAAGCCTTCGTAGGTTAGTGATTGCTGAAGTTGCTTGAGTAACGGCCTCTTCGGCAACTGCAGGCAGTTTCGTTCGAATTTCAGCGATCACTTCTTGGCGACGAACCTGAGTTTTTTGGAAGGCAAGGACACCAAAACCAACAGTGGTATAGGCAGCGTCTTTCGCCATATCTTTTGCACGGTCTGTAGGGATGCGGGGAAGTTGACTAAGTACCTTCTGGGCGTCGATCTTGGTGAGATCAATGCTTGGAATGGTTGGAAACTTGATGGTCGGAATTTTCACGGGGGGTTCCTTTGGCTGTGGGTATGAAAACCTTGTGCTAGCAAGGGTAACCCATAGTGCTAACTATTGCAAGCAGTAAGGATAATTCTGTGAAATGGGGTCTCTTGGGCAGGCAACTAGCCTGAATGGGCCGTGATGAATACCGACCCTTTAGACGAAGATGCGCGGTTCTCAAGACGGGCCCTGGTCGCCCCGCCTGTGGTGGCCAGCATGGTGGTGTATCAGCCCGGCCCGTGGTTCGAGGAGTCACTTCGGGCCCTAGCAGCCCAAACATACCCCCAATTGCAGACTCTGTTTTTTGTCGTTGGCGGAAATATCAATGTTGTTGATGGAGTCGACGTCGACCTAGCCGACCTTATTCATTCTGTTTTGCCTCAGGCTGTGGTCCGTCAGATTGAGGGCAATCCAGGTTTCGGGTTGGTGTCCAATGAAGTTGCTCGACTCGTCGATGGTGAAGGTGGCTTCTTTTGCTTGTTGCATGACGACGTTGCGTTGGAGCCAGATGCAATTGAGCGATTGATCGAAGAGACGTATCGCTCCAACGCGGGACTTGTAGGACCAAAGCTCGTGGAGTGGGACGACCCAACTATTTTGCAAAGTGTTGGACTCAATGTTGACCGCATTGGTGAAGTTGAACAGCTGATTGGTGAAAACGAGAAAGATCAAGAGCAACACGACAGTGTGCGTGACGTGTTTGCGCTTTCGTCTGCCTGCTTGTTAATTCGATCAGATCTGTTCAGAGAACTTGGTGGCTTTAATCGCGGAATTGATTTTTTCGGAGAAGACCTAGACCTCTGTTGGCGTGCCCATTTGAGTGGAGCGCGAGTATTGATCGTTCCTTCAGCAAAGGCGCGCCACAGAAATGGGATTGATAGTCGAGCCACCGACATGGCACGAACCTCTGCTCAAGCACGCAACCGCGTTCGCACGGTGGTCTCGCTCTCCGGTGGTTTGCAACTTCCTTTTGTGATGTTGCAAATGTTGGTTGCCTCTGTTGTTCAAGTGATTGCAGGTGTTTTTGGTGGAGGTTTCACCGCGGCTCTAGCGTCACTTCGCGCTTCGCTCGCGGTAGTAATTGATTTGCCCTACATCATTCGTCGGAGGTCTGAAGTACGGCCACTGCGACGTGTGTCAGCGAGTGAAATTCATGATTTGCAGGTTTCGGGTAGTGCGAGATTTTCGTCTTTTGTTCGACGTCGTAGCAAGCGAATTCAACAGGCATCGCTAGCTCAAAAAGATCGTAAGAATGCAGTCAGCCATCAGCGTTTCGTTACCAATGTGTTTATTGCGGTTGCAGTTTTTGTGCTTGTAGGTAGCAGAAACTTTATTTGGAATGGAGTTTCGCGTGTCGGTGAGTTTTTGCCGATGAGGTCTGCAACTGAGTCTCCGCGTGCGTTGCTCTCTTCGTTTATGAGTGGGTGGACGCAAGGTGGATTCGGTTCCGCTGGCTCAAACTCAAGTGGTTATGTGCTCATGGCGATTGCAGGAGCTATCTCCTTTGGGCAAACGGGCGCGCTGCAAACCGCACTCATCATTGGCTCGGTATTCGTTGGTGCATTTGGCATGTGGAAAGTACCGGCAGGGTACTTCTCACTTCGCGCTCGAGTAATTGGTATGGCGATGTATGTCGCAGTTCCACTTCCGTTCGTTGCACTTAGCAAGGGTCGCCTAAGCGATGTGCTCGTCTACGCGTCGCTTCCATGGGTCCTGCGTCTGTTTGTTCGGGCCGAGTCGGGTTTAAGCGGTGCAAAGCAAACACAACTTCTTGCCACCGCAGTGCTGTTTACTGCAGTGGTATTTGCTTTTGTTCCAACATTTTTGGCAATTGTGGCTTGGGTGGCAATCGCATGGATCATTGGCGGACTCATTGCACGAGTAAGCATGAGACAAGCACTTGCTGTGGGGCGTGTTGTTGTTGCCTTGATGGCTGGTGCGTTGGTGCTGAACGCGCCATGGGTCAGTCAATTTGCTAACTCGCAATGGTTGGATCATTTCGTTGGAAGCCAAGCTGCATCAAGTCAGCATGTTGGTCTCACTCAACTCGCAAGGTTTGACGGGGGAGTACTGCGATTCGGAGTCATTGCATTAGGCCTTTACATTCCTGTTTTTGTCAGCGTTGTCGTGACCCGCGCAACTACCTTCATCTGGGCAACGCGTTCGTTATCTCTCGTGGTTTTTACAGGTCTATTGATTGTGTTGATTGACTCCGACGTGATCAACATTGCCGCGCCGAGCTTTGGTCAGCTCCTAGCCGTTGTTGCTTGTGGACTTGCTCTTGGGGCGGGTGCATTGGCGAGTTTTGTTTTTGATGACGAGTTGACATCGGCATACAGATGGTGGAAGCCAGTTGTGGCGGGTGCAGTAGTTGCATCATTGGTTGGTGCACTACCAGCCATTTCTATGGCGGTAAGTGGATCATGGAATCAGTCAAATTCGGTAGTCGCAGATTTGTACACGCAAATGCAAGCGAATCCTCCTGAAGGGGATTACAACGTTGTGTACGTGGGGCGAAAAGAAGTGCTTCCCATTTCGTCAATGCGTGTCACTGAAACAGTTGCGTTTGCAGTTGCCGATGATGGTGAGTTGACCATGCGGGACCGTTGGTCAAAGCCGAATGAACTGAGCAGCAACGTACAGAATGCTCTTCGCGCAGTTATCGGACGCGAGACGGTGCGCGGTGGTCGTTTGTTAGCACCGCTTGCAGTGCGGTATGTGGTGTTGCCGAAAATTGATGGTGGTGAGTCGACAGTAGAAAGGCCGCTACCGCTTCCAGAGGGTTTACTTGAGTCACTTTCTACTCAACTTGATTTTCGTCGTGTGTACCTTGCAAGCGATCTCGTGATTTACGAAAACATGGCTTGGCTTCCTTCGCTTTCTGTACTTGACGAGAATTCCGCAACGCTGAGCAAGCAAGCAGGCGATGAAGTGTTGTTGTCATCTGAATTGCAATCGACAATGCCGATCGCGCGTGTTGACGATATTGCAAGCGTTGCAACAGAAGTTGGCCCTGCAACAGTGCACCTAGCGGTGCCATATAGCGAACGACTGCGTCTTGAAGTTGCCGGAACCGAGGTGCAACCACGAATTGCCTTTGGTGGCACAACGGCGTTTGACGTGAGCGGCGCAGGTTCGGCAAAGTTGCATTACAGGGCTTCGATTTCGCAGTACGCGTTCATGTTCGTTCAAATGCTGCTGTGGCTTTTTGTGATGCTTGCGGTCTTCGACATCGGCAGAATCAAGCGCCGATTTCTACAAGCAAGGAGTCGCGAAGTGATCGTTGTTGACGACCAAGGTTTGCCCGCCATGTCGTTTACCGCAGGTGGAAATCAATGAACGAAAACCAACGTCTCGCAAGCGTGCAGAGCCGCACGCATTTAAGCATTCGTCAGTTAGCGGTCTTCCTCTTGGCGTTGTTGATGGTTGGTGCAATGGTGATTACAAATCAGCGCGACGAAGTTGAAGTTGAATCTGAATCGGTTCCCGTTCCGGTCATGCCGGTTGTGTCGTTGGATCAGCGCATCTCTACGAGTTGGTTTTGTCCAGGTGTACCAGGAAACGATGGGACAATCTCCGGGTCAATTGTAATTTCGAACCCGTCAGACACCGATTTCAATGCCACGATCACTCGACTTGGGGTTGGAGTTTCCCCAGTTGTGACCGCGGTGACTGTTGCTGCGCGATCGCAAGCAGAGGTAAATGTCAAAGAAGGAATTGAAGCTTCGTTCATCAGCACGATTGTGGAGATTCTCGGTGGTGTGGGAACGGCTGAGCAGTTCATTAATCATCCTGCGGGAAATTCTGTTGCTCAGTGCGCCAATGAACCTGCAACGGATTGGTACTTCGCTGATGGGTTTACTGGCGCCGACAGTTTGAATCACATTGTTCTCACCAATCCGTATAGCGATTCAACAGTTGTTGATGTCTCTTTTGTTACGAAAGAGTCAACCCGTGAGCCAAGCCGTTTACATGGCTTTGTTATTCCGCCTCGATCTGTTGTCGCACTGAACATGGCAGACGAGGGCGCGCGCAACGAACCCGTGGTTGCTGTTGAGGTGCATGCGACTTCAGGAAAGTTGGTCGTCGGACGTTCGCAGCATTATCTCGGAGACGGACGTTTGGGTTACACCATGGCGCTTGGCGCAAGTGGTGTGAGCTCTGAGTGGTGGTTCGCCGATGGTGAAAAGTTGGACGGAAGTTCTGAGCAATTAGTAATTCTGAACCCAACTCGCAACGATGCAACTTTGAGTGTGATGTT
>JBEAOI010000108.1:0-7970 GCA_041165005.1 Actinomycetota bacterium | reverse complement strand
CGCGAAGGCAACACCGACTCTGGTGCCGATTCGCAGCGCTACAGCTATCGCTCGCAAGCAGATCGCGGTTATGCGCCGACAACGCGGCTCTCACGAACTGGTCCAAGTGTTACACCGGCATCGAGTGCACAATTGCAGACCGAGAATCATGGTTTGCGTATTGGCGACGAAATTGTTCACCCAACTTTCGGTGAGGGAATCATTATCAACATTCGTGGCCAAGGCGAAAAAGCAGAGGCAGCCATTCGTTTCCGCTTAGTAGGTGAGAAGCATCTTTCGCTTGCGTGGGCGCCGCTGAAAAAACTTGGCCAATAAGTTCGTTACGGCGTTACGGGGTTCATGTTTCCCCGTAAGTCGATGAGCAACGTTTTCTTGTTTTCAACGATTGGTCGAACATCGGTTGGTGGCATGAGTTGTTCGACTGTCAGCGTGCGACCTTCGCAGTCGGTGAATGTATGAGTCTTTTGAATTTGAGTAACGAGACATTCATCCGTTCGGTCGGCAGGATATGCGTAGTACACCTGCCATCCCTTTGCTACGTCAGTTCCGTTGTGTTCAATCACGATTGATCGCTTGCCCAACGGATCACGGAGATCCGGGTACAGCACGGGCCCAAACTCAGCAATTGATTTGGCGATGTCTGCAACTTCACCGACTACAAAAGTGCGGTCTCCAGTTGCGGTAGTCACCTCGGTGTTATTGGTGACGTATGTCGCCATGAGCCATGTCACTCCAAACAGAGCAGCAAAAAAAACGATCCCTCCGGCAATAGGTAAAACCGCACGGGCAAAGGGGGAACTGGGCCGTCCGAACATGCCTTAAGTGTTGCCGATGCAGCCTGGCGATGCCTATTTCTTGGGCGGATTGGCGGGTTGGTATCGGTCACGTCTGAGGGCGTAGGGTTCTGTAGTCGTGAAACGTCCTTACCGCGTTGTAGTGGCCAAGCCTGGCCTAGATGGCCATGATCGAGGCGCCAAAACCATCACTCGTGCTTTGCGCGACCATGGTTTTGAAGTGATTTATACAGGGCTGCATCAGTTGCCCGAGCAAATTGCAGAAACAGCTTTGCAAGAAGATGTGGATGCAGTTGGTTTGTCGTTGTTGTCTGGTGCGCATCTCACATTGTTTCCACGAGTGATGGAAGAGCTTCGTTCACGAAACCTCGGTGAAGTGTTGGTGTTTGGTGGAGGAGTGATTCCCGATGCCGATGCGCGTGAATTGCGCAAGCAAGGTGTAGGCGAAATTTTTGGACCTGGTTCATCGTTGAAAGACATCGCAAGTTGGCTCGAGCAAGCGCTTGATGCACGCGAGCAATAACAAGAAAGAAGCTCATGGATCTTTTCGAATATCAAGGCAAGCAGTATTTTGCGAAATACAACATTCCTGTTTCTGCTGGCGGTGTTGCTCACACCGTTGATGAAGCAGTTGCAGAAGCCGAGAAGGCTCAGTACCCGGTTGTTGTGAAAGCCCAAGTTCAGGTTGGTGGACGCGGCAAGGCTGGCGGAATCAAGTTGGCAACGAATGCCGACGAAGTTCGCTTGCATGCAGGAAACATTTTGGGCATGGACATTAAGGGACATGTTGTAAAGCGCGTATGGATTGAGCACGCATCAGATATTGCCGAGGAGTATTACGCATCGTTCACGCTTGATCGCGCAGCGAAACAACACCTCCTCATGCTGTCCGCACAAGGCGGAGTGGAAATTGAAGACGTTGCTGCCAAAGATCCATCAGCGATTGTGAAACTGCATATCAACCCCATCATCGGCTTGTCGCTTGCCACTGCGCGTCAAGCATCGGTAGATGCAAAGATTCCAGAGAAGGCACTCGATGGAGTTGCCGACATGTTGGTGAAGTTGTACGAATGTTTTACAAAGGGCGACTGCGACCTTGCTGAAATCAACCCTTTGATCTTGAAGCCAACTGGTGAAGTTCATGCACTCGACGCGAAGGTAAGCCTTGATAGCAATGCAGCCTTCCGTCACCCTGAGTGGGAAGAGTACGCAGCAACTGAAGAACTTGATGCTCGCGAACAGTTGGCTCGTGAAAAGAACCTGCAATACATCGGTCTTGATGGAACTGTAGGAATCATTGCTAACGGCGCCGGATTGGCCATGAGCACCTTGGACGTGGTGAATCAAGTGGGGGGCAGTGCAGCGAACTTTCTCGACATTGGTGGTGGAGCAAACGCAGAACTGATGACTGCCGCTCTCGAAGTAATTAACTCAGACGCCAAAGTAAAGAGCATTTTCATCAATATCTTCGGTGGAATTACACGCGGTGAAGAAGTAGCCAAAGGAATTGTTGAGGCTGTAAAGCGCGTAACACTTCGTGCACCAATTGTTATTCGCCTCGATGGCACCAATGCCGAAGAGGGTCGCAAGATACTTGCTGAAGCAGGTATTCCAGATTCACAGCTCACCAGTCGACCAACCATGCTCGAAGCTGCTCGCGCGGCTGTCGCGTTGGCAAAGTAAGGAAACGTCATGGCAATTTTCGTAGATCAAAACACCAAGGTCATTGTTCAAGGTTTGACGGGTGGTCAAGGACGCTTCCATGGACTGCGCAATAAGGCGTACGGCACCCAAGTGGTGGGTGGAGTAACTCCTGGCAAAGCTGGTCAAGACGTTGAAGGAGTTCCAGTTTTCGACTCAGTTGAAGATGCAGTGAAGGCAACAGGTGCCACCGCGTCATTTATTGCAGTGCCACCAAAAGCAGCTCCTGCAGCAATCCTTGAAGCTGCTCGTGCAGGTATCGGGTTTGTTGTGTGTATCACTGAAGGAATTCCAGCTCAAGATGAGGCGCGCGTGTATGCAACATTGCAGCGCGATTTTCCTGCGACACGGCTACTTGGTCCAAACTGCCCAGGCATTATTAGCCCGGGTAAATGCAACATCGGAATCACAGCCGGAGAAATTGCACAGTTGCCAACCGCATCTGGTCCAAACGTTGGAATTGTTTCGCGTTCCGGAACACTCACGTATCAAGCGTTGTACGAATTGAAGCAGCAGGGAATTGGCGTCAGCACCTGTGTTGGAATCGGCGGCGACCCAGTTCCTGGAACGTCATTTGTTGACTGCTTGGCAGAATTTCAAGCAGACCCAGAGACACACGCCATCATCATGATCGGTGAAATTGGTGGATCAGCCGAAGAAGAAGCTGCAGAATTCATCACCAACCACGTGACGAAGCCGATGAGCGCGTACATTGCTGGTGTTACTGCACCAGCAGGCAAGAAGATGGGTCACGCTGGAGCAATTGTCTCTGGTGGCAAGGGAACCGCCCAAGGCAAAATGGACGCATTGCGTATGGCCGGAGTGAAGATCGGACTCAACCCAACTGAGGCTGGCTCGCTGATGGCCGAAATTGTAAATAACCTTCGTTAAGTGAATCGCCCCCAGCAATCCATTTCGTATTTGCCAGGCCTTGATGGCTTGCGTGCGATTGCGGTTTTGGCGGTGGTGGTGTATCACGCCAATAAGAACTGGTTGCACGGAGGATTTCTCGGGGTAGAAGTGTTCTTTGTGATCAGTGGTTATCTGATCACGCTGTTATTGCTCACCGAGTCGGAGCAACACGGAAGAATCAACTTCCGCGCATTTTGGATGCGTAGAGCACGTCGATTGTTGCCAGCAATGTGGACGTTGCTCTTAGGCGTCACAATGTATTGCTCCCTGTTTGAGCGAGAAGAATTAGGAAAACTTCGTGGTGACGTAACTGCTGCGCTCATCTACGTCTTCAACTGGTTCAAAATTTGGGCAGGCGATTCATACTTTGATGCCAGTGCATTAGATCCACTTCGACACTTATGGTCGCTTGCGGTTGAAGAACAGTTCTATTTGATTTGGCCAGTACTCATTGCTGTAGTACTGAAGAGGTACGGTCGCCGGCCAGCGAAATTGGGCGTTATCTTCCTTGGAATATCGGTTGCAATTGCCATGTATGTTGCAACTACATATGCCGCGGGTGTTCGCGGAACACCAATTGAAACTCCCGAGCAATACATTTCGCTATTTGGTCATGCCGTCTCGCGCCTGGACTTCTTGTTCTTGGGAACCATTGGTCGCTCTGGCGGATTGTTCTTGGGTGCCGCATTGGCGTTTTGGCTTCGCCCAGACATGCTCAGAGGCTCAAAAGAATCAAGTGATCGACATGTGGTTTCAGCATTTGCGATTGCTGGCACGGTAGGTCTTGCCTACATGATGTGGACTTTCCGTGATGTGGTGTTTGTTGCCGAAACTGGCGGAGTTCGCGGCTACGACCCATTGTTCCAAGGTGGGTTTTTGCTTGTCGGTGTTGCAACGTGTGCAATCATCACAGCCGCAGTGCACCCGAACTCGTTCATCGGTAACACGGTGCTCGGTAATCCAGTGTTCACCTACATCGGTCGCCGTTCGTATGGTTTGTACTTGTTTCACTGGCCGGTGTTTCAGCTGTACCGCAAGGTTGCAAGCAATAACTTGACTCTTATCCAATTTGTTGTGTTGTTCGCTGTGATTCTGGCGCTCACCGAATTGTCATTTCGCTTTATTGAAATGCCGATACGTGAAGGACGACTCGGAGAGGCGTGGCATAAGTTGCGTTTCCCTCGCACCGATGCCGACATTGAGCGACGAACCAAAGTATTTGCTCTTGGCGCTGTCGCAGCCGTGCTTCCAGTGTTCTCCATTGTTAGTTTGGCCATTGGAACAGGTGAAGGAAAAATTGCAGAGAGCATCAAGAGCGGCGAAAGTGCTGTGCAGAACCTGCTTGGAACAACGGTTGCGCCAGATCCAAACGCCACCACGATTCCTGGAACACAAACCACAACGCTGGATGGGCAACAGATTCCAATCCTTGCTATCGGCGACTCAGTCATGTTGGGCGCCGCGCAAATTCTCACCGAACGTGGAATCACGGTTGATGCACTAAAGAGTCGTCCATTTAGACAAGCCCTAGAAATTGCAAACTATGTGAAGTCCATTAATCGGCTTGGTGAATTCGTAATCATTCACTTGGGTACGAACAATTACGTTGACCAGAAGACGCTTGATGAAATCATGGTTCCGTTGAAAGACGTCGACTTAGTGCTCTTCATTACGGCGCATGTTCCCACTAGAGCGTGGCAAGACCCGAATAATGAACTGGTTCGCGCGATGCCAAATGCGTACGGAAACGTAAAGGTTTTGGACTGGTATCAGATCGCCGAAGAGCACCCCGAATATCTCTATGGCGACAAAGTTCACTTGAATAATGAAGGCCAAAAGGTCTACGCCGATCTCATCATGCAAGCAATAGGGAAGTAAGGTTTTCGCCATGACAACTCCAGTTCGTATCGCAATCACCGGTGCCGCCGGACAAATCGGTTACAGCTTGCTCTTCCGCATTGCATCAGGTGCAATGCTCGGACCAGACACCCCGGTCATTCTGCAATTGCTCGAAGTAACACCTGCGCTCGGTGCGCTGAGTGGCGTGAAGATGGAACTTGATGACTGCGCGTTCAGCCCACTTGTGGATGTGATCTGCACCGATGACGCCAATCTTGCATTCGGTGATGCAGACATCGCCATGCTGGTTGGTGCAATGCCGCGTAAAGATGGCATGGAGCGTTCCGATCTTTTGTCGGCAAACGGTGGAATTTTCAAACCGCAAGGTCAAGCCATTAGCGCAAATGCAAAAAAGAACGTGAAGGTTCTAGTTGTTGGTAACCCAGCAAACACCAACTCACTGATCGCAATGCACAATGCGCCAAATATTGACCCACGTCAGTTCACCGCGATGACGCGTCTCGATCACAACCGTGCCGTCAGTCAGTTGGCGCAAAAGGTAGGTCGTCCGGTTACTTCGGTGAAGAAAATGACTATCTGGGGCAATCACTCAACCACTCAGTACCCAGACTTGTTCCACGCTGAAGTTGATGGAAAGAATGCTGCACAGTTGATCAACGACCAGCAGTGGATTGAAGATACCTACATTCCAACTGTTGCTAAGCGTGGTGCTGCAGTCATTAAAGCTCGCGGTTCGTCGTCGGCTGCATCTGCTGCCAATGCCGCTCTCGAACATGTTCGTTCATGGGTTAAAGGAACTCCCGAGGGCGACTGGGTAAGCATGGCGGTTCCATCGGATGGCAGCTATGGCGTTCCAGAAGGTTTGATCTCGTCATTCCCATGCACATGTGTAAACGGCGAGTACAAGATTGTTCAAGGCCTAGACATTGATGCATTTAGTCGTGCGCGCATCGATGCTTCGGTTGCAGAACTTGGTGAAGAGCGTGATGCTGTTCGCCAACTTGGCTTGATCTAACCAGAACTTCGCTGTCCGTCAATGGCGGAATCCGCTCGCGAACGCGTGCATCCAAGTGGGTCATTTTTCTCTAACTTCTTGATCTCTTTACGAGGTGAGAGCTGTTGACCTTTTCTCCATGCGTTCAGGTACTTTTGCGGCCAGATTTCTCCTTGCAATAAGTACACCTCGGCTAGTGGACATACACGCGACATTCCCATGTGAGTGTGGCAACGAGTGACTCGAGCATTTCCGCTTGAGCCCATTACTCCAATCCAGTCACCAGCAGCGACGCGCTGATTCTTCAGCACTTTTACGCGACCGAGGTGCGAGAAGAAATAACGAACCCCATCGTCGCCCTGCACCGTAACGGTTAGACCACCTCGTGTCCCTGGCGAATCCTCTTCGGGAGTCCACTTGTCGCGTCTGTGGAGTTGTGTAATTACTCCTGCAGTTGGAGCCAGAATTCGCGCGTAGCAACCTTCAACGTCAACTGCCGGGTAGTTCAGGTGGTCTTTGGGGTAGCGAACCGGAACTTTGCTAAAAGGGAATACGTACTGCGGTTCGCTTTCTTCTGCGTGTGCAACTCGCGGGAACAGGGAAGCGCTAATCAGGATTGCAACCGAGACGCGCAAAACAGTGTGTGTGCGGAGCCCCCAACGCATAGTGAGACTCTAGGTGACGGCGTTGCTCTTTTTGGATATAGCAACTGAGGTGAAAACAATTACGGCGCCAACTCCAATTACGGAGATGCCCTGTACAAGTGCGGAGTCAAAGAGTTGACCAGCAAGTATTCCGGTGATGACGGTTACCCCTAGTCCCCCTGCTGCCACGATTTCGAGATGCATGCGGTTTGCACCGAATATGAATAACAGACCAACTATTGCAAAACCAACAATTGGTTGCCACACGTTGCTGTCCCAGGTGGAGAAAGCGATTGCAGCAATCAAAATGCTGATTGCACCTGCGGCACGGGCAACAAATCGAAGCCCAATATTGCGCAGTGAAAACCAAATAAGCGCCGATCCGGAACCGGCAAAGAGCAATGGGGCTACAGGTGTGTCGGGGATGAACTCTGAAACCACTGCAGCCATGAATGGCTGAGTGGCAGCAACGATGATGATCGTGCCGATGAAGGTTGTACGTGTTGATAGGCCAATTCCTATAACAAGTGCCACCGCCGAGGCGATCAACAGTATGTAATCATCATGCACGTTGAAAATATCCAGAAGAAGCCCAATAGCGAATGCAAATGTCATGGTTGAAACAGCCGCAACGCTTTCTCCAAGTGTGATGAGTTTCCCGCCTTTCTTTATCAACGTGATTGAAAGAAAAGCAGTTAGGCCCGTTGCAACGAATAACGCCGCGTCAATCGTGGCCTGCGACATGTCCTGCATTAGCGCAACCACAATCCACACCAAGCCAACAAAAATGACGGAGCCACCAAGATACGAAGCAATATCTGAAAAGGGAATTACCCATTTAGGTGCGTCGCGAAACTCTTGGGCCTCAGTTGCGGTGAGTTTCCCACTCGATTCAAATTCGGTAATCAAATTGCCAATGCTCTTACGGTTCTTGGCCATACGCCGATACTACGAGTGTTACGGTGTCTGCCGATGAAACGAACATTTTGGATAGATACAGATACGGCAAGTGACGACGCGGTGGCGTTAATCATGGCTTTCATGAACCCGGACATTGAAGTCGTA
>JBEAOI010000107.1:0-15091 GCA_041165005.1 Actinomycetota bacterium | reverse complement strand
GCAAATGCTCCAAGTGCTGCGGACATGGTTGTTTTTCCAACACCACCACTCCCGGTCACCACTACAAGACGGCCGTTTTCCAATACGTTGCGCAGCGAACTCATTGCAGTTCGTCCTTCAGTACCTGCGTCATGGTTGTCACCACATCAACATTGTGGTTTTCAATGTCCATCACCGACATGAACATCACTCCACCGTCACGCGAGCGAGCAACCAACTGTTCAAGATTGCCCACTTCATTTCGGCGTCGCTGAGTTGCCACATTGAGTAATTGCATCGGTGCGCGCAACGCATCCGACACTTCACTCGTCATGGTGTTTGACTGCACTGCCCGCCACAGCGCATCAAATACAACGACATCGCCGCCCTGCACCACATCGTCGTGCACCCGGTTTGCCACCACTGCTGAAACACCAACATTGGTTGTGTTTTGTAGCGTGTCAAGAAGTTGCATGGTTTCTAGCACTGGCATTTCTTCTGGTGTCGCCACAATGACGACTCCAGTAGATGCCTTGTCATGCAAAATTTCTTGCATCCACTTCGTCTGTTCACGTATGACTCCAACCTGTACCAAGTTGGACAGAATTGATGGCGCATCTACCTGAGCAACAATGTGTCCAGTTGCTTCAGCGTCAACAATGACGATGTCGTAGTTATGTTCACGGACCTCCCAGCACAACTTGCCAACGGCAAGAATTTCTTTCACGCCTGGTGCGGCATTAGCAACGAAATCGAGAATTTTGGCGAGTGGGCCGAACGTGCTGACAAGCGGATTCTTTACGAACAAACGAATGTATTCACGCAATGAATCTTCGGTGTTCATCGACATTGCGAAGAGGTTCGGCGAAACCTCGCGAGCAACAAACTGCAACTCAGATGTATTCAGCGAACGCGCTAAAGCCCCCTTGTCGTCCATTTCAACAATGAGGGTTCGTTTGCCAGTTGACGCAGCAAACCTGGCGAGAGCACTTGCAAATGTTGTCTTGCCCACTCCACCTTTGCCCGTTACAAAGAGCAGGCGGTGATCAAGTAGTTGTGGCAGCGTCAGCTCCCAAAGCCGAGCTTGCGTGCGCCTTCCGGTGCACCAAACTCCACATACGCGAGCTTTGCCGAAGCAACGATTACTTCGCGGCCACGATTGTCAACCAACGAAAACACTTCGGTCTTGCCGGTGAGTGCTGCTTCAGCAGCTGCCTTGGCTTTTGCTTGGGCCTTTTCGTCGTCAATCTCCACCATGAGTTCACGTACTGATTGCTGAATTCCGATGCGAATTTCCATTGTTGTTCCGTTCGTTTAAGTGAAGTACTTGCAGGCTAATTCACTTTCAGCGCTGCGCTGAAAATCTTCTTTGGCTTCATTTCTTCCGCAATTCGTTTCGCCAATGCGGCAAAGATCTGACCAATCTCGCTGTCTGGAGCAACAGCAGTAATTGGCCTTCCATCGTCACCGCCTTCGCGCAATGCAGACATGAGTGGAATTTGTGCAAGCAACGGAACATTGAGTTCGTCAGCCAATAATTGTCCACCGCCACTGCCAAACAATTCGTAGCGAACTCCGTCATCGCCAGTGAACCATGACATGTTCTCGATAATTCCGCGAACAGGCAGGTTCACTTTTGTTGCCATTGCAGCCGATAACTTGGCAACCTTTTGCGCTGCCTCTTGCGGAGTTGTTACCACCAACACTTCTGCGCGTGGCAAGTACTGGCTCAGGCTCAACGCGATATCACCAGTTCCTGGCGGCATGTCAATGAGCAAGAAATCTGGCTCATCCCAATACACATCGGTAAGGAATTGCTCAAGCGCCTTGTGCAACATTGGTCCACGCCACACCACTGCTTGTCCTTCGGGAACGAAGTATCCGATGCTGATGCAACGAACACCCCACTGCTCTGGAGGCAGCAACATGTTGTCGATCACCACTGGATCGCGATCGGTGCCAAGCATGCGCGGAATTGAATAGCCGTAAATGTCGGCGTCAACGATGCCAACTTTGTGACCCTGCGCGGCAAGCGCAACAGCGAGGTTTGTGGTGATGCTCGATTTTCCTACGCCACCTTTGCCCGACGACACCAAGATTGGTCGAGTCTTGGAACCAGGTTGCGCGAACGAAATTTCACGACCTGATGCGTGGCCTTGTGCTGGTTGCGAACCTGCAGTTGCTCCTGGATTGCCGTGCAACATTTCGCGCACCTTCGCGCGCTCTTCGTCGTTCATTACGCCAAAGTTCAAAGCAACATCATTCACGCCATCGAGTGCACGCAATGCGGTACCAACACGATTCTGAATTTCGTTACGCAACGGGCAACCAGCAATGGTGAGCACCACAGTCAGACTGACTACGCCACCCTTCACCGTTACGTCGCGCACCATTCCAAGGTCGACGATGGAACGGTGTAGTTCTGGGTCCTCTACGGGGCGGAGGGCTTCGATGATCTGATCTGTTGTGGGGGTTGACATTGGGCTCCAATAATTTCCACTATGGCCATAGGTACAATACCTGTGTGTCGAGTAAGTCTGCCAACCTCACCTCGGGATCCTTCACCGCACAGGTGTCTGCAATTACCTCAGCATTTGGCGATCCAACCCGTCGTGCCGTGTATCTCTTTGCTCGTGAGAGCGAGTCAGGTGTCACTGCTGCCCAGGTCGCAGAAAAATTCGAAGTTCATCCCAACGTTGCGCGACATCACCTCGACAAGTTGTCCGCAGGTGGATATCTGGAAGTAGCAGTTGACCGCCATGAACGAGGTGGAGCTGGCCGACCATCAAAGCTGTATCGCGCAGCAGCAGACACCAATCTTTCATTTCCTGTGCGAAGCGACGACTTGGTGCTCTCGCTACTTGGAAAAACTCTCGCATTGCTTCCACCAGATAAAGCAGAAGCTATGGCGGAAGAAGTTGGTCAACAATACGGTCAGGCAATGGCAGCCGGCATGCAGGGCGAAGACCTCGCTGCAGGACACAAATCATTACGCGCTGCAATGCAAGCAGTTGCAGATGCACTCACTGCTCATGGCTTTGCTGCACACACCGACCAACGCAACAATCAACTTCGCATTGTGAACAATCACTGCCCGTTCGGCGATGTTGCAATTGAACACCCAGTCATTTGCGCAGTTGATCGTGGAATGGTGAAAGGAATGCTCACCGCAATTTACGGTGACACTTCACCAGAAACTTCAGCGTCGTTGCCACAAGGCGACACGTTTTGCGCCACCACTGTTTAACGTTGCTTTAGTCGCCCCAAAAGCGCTGCTCTAAAAACGGATCGCCGTACATGTGGTATCCGTTTTGCTCCCAGAAACCTGGTGCATCGGTTTCACGAAGCTCAAGTCCGCGCAACCATTTTGGTGATTTCCAGAAATACAAATTTGGAATCAGTAAACGCACCGGACCGCCGTGAATTGGTTCGATTGCTTCACCTTCGTACTCGTACACCACCATTGATTCGTCACGCATGATGTCTGCAAGTGGCAGGTTTGCGGTGTATCCATATTCAGCGTGTCCCATGACAAACGCAGCCTCGGGTTTTACACCAGCGCGCTCAAAGAGATCTCGAACTTTCACACCGCGCCACACCGTGTCGAACTTTGACCACTTAGTTACGCAGTGAATGTCGGTTGTCAACGTTGTTGATGGCAATGCCTTCAGTTCGTCAAAAGAGAGCGTGAACTCGTTGTTCACCGCACCAAAAATTTTCAGGTCCCACTCGCCTGGTTTATATGTCGGAACATCACCAACGTGAAGAACAGGGAAACGCTCGGTTAAATACTGCCCACTTGGAAGACGATTTCCGTCATATCCACGCTTAACAACGTCTTCTCTATTGCGATCAAAAAATCCCATGGCTACCTCATAGATAGTTTGCCCTATCTCACCACTAGATTCAGTGTTGATGTCACTATTTTTGGTGCGCCATGCAAAGGCTGGCAAGAGAAGCCAGTGGGACGACGATGATTCATTGCGTCCACTTGTTGCCGAAGGTGTTCGTCAATCTGAAGTAATTGCGGAAGCTATTGCGCCACTTCAGCCAACCGCATTGTTTTCAAGCCCATACGTGCGATGCATGCAAACTCTTGAACCGTTGAGCAATGCGACCGGACTTGAGGTCGCCCCTCACGAGTTACTTGCAGAAGGTGTTGACTTCATTCGCACCGTTGAGTGGATCCACACGCTTGCTGACGGTGCGGTGATGTGTAGTCACGGTGACGTGATTCCCGAAGTTATTGACGCACTTGAGCGACGCGGAATGGAAGTAAACGGCTTTCGTGAATCACGTAAGGGTTCTGTTTGGGTTCTTGATCACCTTGCAGGCAAGTTCACGAGTGGCCATGCTTGGCCACCGCCACGCTTTGACTAACTCAACCTGCAAGTGCTGTGTTGACTTCTTCAATAATTGAAGAAACAAACCCCATCACCTCGGCGGGTGGGTTCGATGCAGCACAAATATCTAGTTGTTCCTTCGCACCTACCGCATCGGCAGCTAAACGAAACCGCACGATTCCCAAAAAGCAATGTGCATCCGGATATTGAGGGTCAACTTGAATTGCTCGTTCAAGACCCTGCGTTGCAGCAGCGAGCGCCACGATCTTGATGTCATCTGCTGCATCGCGCGCAATTAACGCAATCAACCACGACCGATACGTCAGCGCCTCAACGTTGTCTGGGTCGAGTTTCACCACATCGTTGTATAACTCGATTGCTTGTTCTGGATCACTGAAATTAATTGCACGCGCCTGAGACAACAACGACGCTGTGGAGTTTTCGATGCCGCCAGTACTTGTTTGGCCCGGTAGACGCTGGCCCGACTGAGACGCCACCAACCAACCCGCTAAACAACCAAACGCCACAATTGAAAATGACACCACGATGGCTTTTGCACGAGATTTCGGCGCACGTCGACTCAAAGTTGACTGCCCCGCTTCGATTGCTTTCAACACATCGGCTGCCCGTTGCGTATAGCCCGACTTCAATGTTGCATAGTCCTCGTCATCGATGTCGCCGGCCAACCGCTCTCGTTCAACATCGCGCAGAGAGTCGAGCAAGAAGTTTCGCTCTTCTTCTAGGCGTGCCAGTTCGTCTGGATTCATCGTGAACTACCGATCTTCGCGAAGCGCACGTTCCACCAGTTGCGCATCTTCTTCTGAAATTGAGTCGTTGCCCACCACTTTCCAACGACGGAACGCAAAACCCAATGTCCCAACCGCACAAATCAGCACAAACACGGGAAGCACCCAGATCAACGAATCAAGTCCGGTTGAACGAGGTACCAGCAACACTCGACTTCCAAATCGGGCCTCGATATAGGCAATGATTTCATCATCTGAGCGCTGGCCGCCAGCTATTTGCCGCGCAACCTCTGCACGAATGGCTTCGGCTCCAGATGCACGCGACACATACACGCTCTCACCGGAACACGTAGGGCACGCAAGAACTTTCGTAATCGCATCAATTCGGTCGGCCTGGGTGCGAGGGCCCGAGTCTCGTGTGCTTCCGAACGCGAGCAATGCAACAGCAGAAAGAACCACCAACAACCATGACCATTTGTTCTGTACCGATTTCGTCTTCATCACGAACCAAACTGCGTTTTCAGCTGAGCAAGTTGATCATCGAGCAAACCTGGCGTAAGCATGCCAGCAATGCGTAACCGTACGAATCCATTCGGGTCAATCACCCACGTCTCTGGAACTTTTGCAACTCCGAAGGCAACGGAAATAGCTCCGTCGGTATCACGAACCTTTGGCCAAGTTCCACCATTCTTTGAAAAGAACGCTCTCACCGAAGCATCGTTGTCATCATTAATCACGGTGTAGATCTCTGCGGGGTTTGTTGCTTGCGTTTCGCGTTCGTTGAACGCAACGAGTTCTGGGTGCTCTGCAATGCATGGCACACACGTTGAGTTAAAGAAGTTGAAAATCACCCAACTTCCCTTTCTGTTCGCCAACACAAATTCTTGATCATCAATCGTTGTCGAAATAACCGATGGTGCGGGCTGACCGAGCAACGGAGAATCCGCGTCATCTGCAGTATTCGGCTCTGCAGTTACCAAAATCCATAGGAAAGCAAGCATCAACGCGCCAACAACCGAAGCAATGATTGGTGCGACTCGCTTTCGTGAATAACTCATGTCGCTCACTTCGACACCAAAAGATCTGCTGCAAAGTCATCTTCAGAAGTTGGCGATGTTGGATTACGGCGACGACGCCCAGGGAACGCGGCAAGCACAGTTCCAAGCGCCATCAGGCCACCACCAATCCAGAGCCACAACAGCAATGGCTTAATAAACACTTTGATTCGAGCCTTGTTTTCGTCTTGACGAACAGGTGGCTCGAGCGTGAGATAAATGTCGTATGCAAGTCCAGTTTTTACCGAAGGAGTTCCAACGTTCATTCCTTGCAGGACGTACTTCGTAATTGCCGGCGCATATGCCTTACCGCCGTCAATCTTCACCAAAGCCTTCACCGCAGTTGCGCGATCAGTTTTCACTTCAACAACGTCGACAAGTTCAAATGTGTGACCACTAAATGATGCGACCTTGCCAGCTTCCAAATTCAATTCTTGGCTGTGAGTGAAACTATTTGATGCAGCAAGTGCAACGGCAATGATGATGACCCCAAGGTGCACGATCATTCCACCGTTTGCTCTACCTACTAATCCGCGTAATCCCTGCCTGCGCGTCGCCAACACCACTTGACGCAATGCTGAACCAGCAGCAAACCCACCGAGCCCAAACGTAAGCAGTGGCGCTAGTCCGGTTGCACCAACCCACACACTTCCAGCAAGCGCAAGAACTCCGCACCACGCTGGCCAGAACAATCGTTTGGACAACAACTCTTGCGATGCTTTGCGCCAAGGCAATACGGGGGCGATAGCCATGATGGTGAGCATGGTGATGCCAATGGGGATAGTCAGCTGATCGAAGAATGGTTCACCTACAACGATGGTTCTTGATTGCAAGGCTTCGACAACAAGTGGGAACACCGTTCCGAGCAACACTACGAAAGCAAAGACTGCAAACAACACGTTGTTTGCAAGAAACGCACCTTCGCGCGACAACGGCGAGTCAATGCTTCCTGGTGAATGCAATCGGTCTCCGCGCCAACCAATAAGCCCAACAGAGACAATGACTATCACCGCGAAAAACGCAAGCAACCACGGACCAATTGCGCTTTGACTGAATGCGTGCACACTGTTTACGACGCCTGAGCGCGTAAGGAATGTACCGAGAATGGTGAGGCTGAAGGTTGCAACGAGAAGCGAAAGGTTCCACACGCGCAACATGCCGCGACGTTCCTGCACCAACACCGAGTGAATGTATGCGGTCGCCGTAATCCATGGAAGCAATGATGCGTTTTCAACTGGGTCCCATGCCCACACGCCGCTCCACCCCAACACTTCGTAGCTCCACCACGAACCAAGAATGATGCCGATGGTGAGGAACCCCCAAGCGAACAACGTCCATCGTCGTGTCGCAAGCAACCAACCTTCTCCCAAACGCCCAGTTATGAGCGCAGCAATGGCAAACGCGAACGGAACCGTCATCCCTACGTAACCCAAATACAACAGTGGTGGGTGGAACATGACAAGCAAGTGGTTCTGCAACAACGGGTTTGGACCAGGTCCGTCAAGCACGCCTTCTGGACCAGCTGCAAATGGGTTTGCTGGACCAAACGAAAGCAAGAAGAAGAACAGCGAAACGATGAACATGACTCCAAGTGCGTACCGCGACAACACATCGTCCATCTTTTTGCGCAACCAATATGTGACGCCAAGTGTGTAACCCGCAAGGATCAACACCCACATCAAAATGGATCCTTCAAGCGCGCTCCACACCGCAGCGAAGTTGTACACCGCAGGAGTCGAGTAACTGCCTACTTTTTGCACATACTCAAGCGAGAAATCTCGAGTGATCATGGCTCGTTCCATTACGGCGAATGCGCCAAAACTTGCAGCAAATACCAAGATGGCAAATCGTGGAATGAGTTTTGCTACCGCTTGGTCTCGTTGGCGTGCACTGGTAATTGCTGCAATCGCACCGAACAGCGAACCGATGATGCCAACTAAAAGAAAAGCGCGACCAAGCGCACCATTTATCCCGCTAGCAAAGAACACTGTCTAGCTTTCGATTGCGCAAGTCGATCCGGATTGGCCTCAGAGTACGTATTTGAATGCTTCACTTCAATTCGATTGGCTTCAAAGGTGTCGCCCACCAACTGCCCGTGCGCAACCACCGGAATACATTCTTGAAAGATGCCACCGGGATCCCCGTTGTATCTCACATCAAGTGATTGATTATTGAAAATCAGCACAAACGTGGTGCTTCCTGTGTCCGACTTCAACGAATCTTGTTCGACAGTGCCCTGAACTCGAAGTCGCCGATTTGGCTCGCATCCTGCTCGGTTTCCGATTTCGTCGACATTGCAATAGAAGTCAATTGCCGAAGTCAAGAATTGCGAAACAATGAATCCACCGGTCGAAACAACCACGACCAACATGGCCACATATTTCCATTTGCGATTGCGCTTACGCGGAGCAAGTGGTGCGTTGTCGGGGGACGTGCGCGGCGTTAGGTCCACGGTTTGTCCTTGTCGGCAACGGTTCGAGACAAGTCGCGTCCTTGCTTAATCGTGTACACAACTAAACCGATGATGACGCCAAAAGTGACGGCATACGTAGCAATGATGAACCCAGCGTGATTCATACCTGAACCTCTTTCAAGCGCTCAGTTACCGCAGCATCAAGAGCCGTTGCTTGCTGAGCATCTTGCATTGCCATGATGCGCTGACGATGCGATACCAACCATGCAAACAACACGGTGAATCCGAACACGCCGAACAGCAAAGTGAACAACATGAGTCCGTCCATCTTGATGTCACCATCTGGACTCAACACTGTTGCGCGTTGATGCAGTGAACGCCAGAGAACCACGCTGAAGTGCACCAATGGAATTTCGAGCACAGCAAGCAGTGCAATCACCGAAGATCGACGTGCGCGTTGCTCTGCAGTTCCACCTAAACCTCGCACAGCCAAGTAACCGAGATACGTCACGAACAAAAATGCAGTGGTGGTGAGGCGTGGGTCCCACACCCAAAAGGTTCCCCATGTAATGCGTCCCCACAAACTTCCACTGAGCAACGTCATGGCCATGAACAGCACTCCAACTTCGGCCGAAGCGCCTGCAACACGGTCAAAGCCCATGGAGTGTTTCCTGCCTATCAACCAACACGCCGAAGCAATGCCCGTGACAATAAACGCCAAATATGCAACCCAAGCGGTCGGTACGTGCACGTACATAATGCGAACGGCATCACCTTGAACGGCATCTTCTGGAGTGAAAAACAATCCGCCGAGAAACACCCAACCGAGTGCGATAACGGCCATCAACCCATACATACGAGTGGTTGGCGTGCCCACCCCTTTAAACGATTGCGTCTCAGTGCTCATATGTATTGCCCTTCATCATTCCTCAATTAATGAGCTAAATGACAGCAGGCCACCTAACCCAAACACCGCAGCGAACACCGCAAGTACTGCTACCCACGGCCAACCTTCGCCAACAGTGAGACCACCACTTCTGAATGCAGATTCGGTTGCCCGAGTTGCACAGATCAGAACAGGTGCAACCACCGGAAGCAAGAGCAGTGGAAGCAACGTTTCACGGCCACGAGCACCTGCAGTTAAACCTCCGTACAGAGTACCTACGAAGGCCAAACCAGCTGTAGCGCACAATACGCAAGTGACCAATAGCACTAGTCCCGAGCCATTCACATTCACCCGATACAACACGATTGCTGCAATAAACAGCATTGTTTCTAGAACGAGCAATTGCACAAAGAGTGCGACTGCCTTGCCAATAAAGATGCCTTGTGGATTCACACCTGCAACTCGCAGAGAATCAAGTGCCCCGTCGTATGTCTCCACCGCAAACGTTCGTTGCACCAAAATGAACAACGAGAACAGCGTTGCTAACCAAACCAACCCGCCGGCAACCCGCTGCAACACATCATCGTTGTCGAGCGCAAAAGCAAACATGATCATGACGAGACCAGAGAACGGCAGAACTTGGTTAGTCACCACTCTTGAGCGCAACTCAATGCGCAAATCTTTTGCTGCGACTGCACGCGCAATTCGGCTCGTTGACATGCTCATTGCGAATCACGCACCTGACCAGCAATAAGCGAAATTGTTCGCGTGGCAAGTTGTTGTGCCCGCTCAATCTCGTGCGATGCAACAACAACGGTTGCACCCGATGCTGCTGCTTCCTTCACGATGCGATCAATTTCATCACGACCCTTTGCGTCCAGCCCCGCGTGCGGCTCATCAAGCAACCACAGCTCTGCACGACGCACCACTAAACAAGCCAATGCGCAACGACGCTTTTGACCAGCCGACAATTCAGAAACTCTGCGACCCGCCAACTTGCCGTCGATAGCCATTCGCTCCATTGCAGAATTTCGTTCATCGGTAGAAGCACCAACAACTGTTGACCAGAAGGCCACGTTTTCGGCAATGGTGAGCTCACCAAACAAACCGTTCTGGTGACCAAGCAAGCCAACGCGCTCACGAACTGATTCGCGGTCAACTGTTAAGTCGTAACCCAGCACATTTGCCGTACCGCGAATTACCGGCATCAAGCCAGCACATGCACGCAACAATGTCGACTTTCCCGCACCGTTCGGCCCTTGCAATAACACAATTTCATTTCTCTCAACACGCAATGTCACGCCCGCTAATGCTGGATACCCGTTGTACACAGCAACCGCATCGACGAAGTTGATTACCGAATCTGTTGACATCATGAACCTGTGAACTTCGGTGGTCGCTTTTCAATAAACGCTTCTCTGCCCTCGCGTGCGTCGTTGCTTGCCAGTGCTTGTTCACGACACGCAGCAACCAATGCATCAACGGATGGCTCACCGGCGCTTGACTCCAACGCAACCTTGTGACCGCGAATGGTGAGAGGCGCAAGCTTGGTAATTTCACCAGCCCATGCAAGTGCATCATCCAGCGTTCCCAATCGATGGATCGAACCCATGCGCGAAAGTTCTTCGGCCGAATAACTACTTGCGGTGAGCAACATATTCCGCGCAACTGGCCATGAAAATTCGCGCACGATGCGTTCGATGGTCCAATGGTTCACTACTAAACCCAATTTTGCTGCAGGAACACCAATGACACTCGCTGGTGTTGCAACTCGAACATCGCAAGCAACAACAAGTTGTGCTCCCGCGCCAAGTGCCGGACCGTCAATGGCAGCAATCGTCACGCACGGAAGTTGCGTGAATCCACGAAGCACCTCATTCAACGTTTCGTGAAAAACATCCTCTCGAACTCCCGCCAAATCGGCCCCCGCACAAAAGGCTGGCGCGGTCCCCGCAAGCACTAAGGCGCGAATTTTGCGACTTTCTGCCTCCACCTGGGCTTCGCGAATGAGTTGGAGCGACTCAAGATCTACGGCGTTCCTGCGCTCGGGTCGGTTCAGCGTGAGCAGTGCCACATTGTCGCGCCAATCAACAAGTACAGCACCCTTGCTCATTGTTGACCCCTGCGATCTACCATGAGTTGCAAGGATATGACTTCCGCCCCTCAACCCTCTAAAGATGCCAAGTCTGTTGATGTTTCAGGCGACCCTGTCCGCGTTCGGCGTGCAGTCATCGATCGCTGGACCAAGCTGGCTAAACGAGTGGGCTACCTCAGTTTTGGTGTGTCAATCGTCGCGGTTTTCACCGGGTTAGCCACTTCTTTCACACCGCTTGTTGGAGAACTCGCGGCGGGCGGGCTTGTTGTTGGCTCAATCCTTCTTGCACCGTCCATTGTTCTTGGTTACGCAATTAAGGCCGCCGAGAAGGAAGATCGCCTGAACGGCAATTAGTAGATCGAACAACGCATGGCACTACGACTCCCCGCAATTGAACGCAAAGAGCAAGTTCTCGATGTTGCTTTGGCGGTGTTTGCTGTAAAAGGTTTCCACGACACATCTATGAATGACATCGCGGAAGCAGCCGGTGTCACCAAACCCGTGGTGTATCAACATTACGAATCAAAGCGCGCATTGTTTTTAGCAATCATTGATCATGTTGGAGATCGCATGATTGATGTATTGACCGCAGCCACTAGTGGACTCACTGATGGCCACGATCAAGTTGAAGCAGGAACTGTTGCGTTCTTCAAATGGGTTGAGCGAGACAAAAACTCATTTAAGTTTCTGTTCGACAGCGGAACACAAAACGACGAAGAGTTCACCGTTGCAATTCGCAAGGTGCTTGATCGCTCCGCAGAGGCAATCGCTCCATTGATTGCCATTGACTTAGACCCAATCCACGTACGCACGCTTGCCCACGGTGTTGCAGGCGCAAGCGAAGGAGTCGCACGCTTTCTCATTAACAACAACATCTCGTTCAATGGCGAACAAATAGGTAAACAAATCGCCAACCTTTTATGGGCGGGCTTACGTGGAGTCGACTCGGAGTAACCTGACACTCATGGCGCACCCCGGCGAACACCACCCCGCATTTGAAGAATATTGTGAATGCATTTTTGAACTTCGCGAGGACCACTTAGACGTAATTCAGGCACGCGTTGCAGAGCGGCTCGATGTCTCGCGACCTTCAGTCTCCGAAATGATCAAGCGCATGGAGACCGAAGGTCTCATTCGTTTGCGCGGCACCCGAATTGTGCTTACCCCACAAGGTGAGAAACTCGCCGAATCTGTTGTTCGCAAACATCGCACAGCCGAGCGCTTCCTCACCGACATTCTTGGTCTTCCATGGGCAGTTGCCCACCACGAAGCATGCAAGTGGGAACACGTGCTCAGCCCCGATGTTGAAGATGCGATCACTCGGTTGCTTGGCAACCCAACAACGTGTCCGCACGGCAATCCAATTCCTGGTTCTAACTACATGGAAGAACCAACTCACCCACTCATTGATGTACGAGTTGGTTCTGCATTTACGGTTTCGCGCATTCCCGAAGAACTCGAATATGCCCCAGGAATGCTCGAGTTTCTTGAATCAGTTCAACTTACTCCCGGCGTAACTGGCACCGTCACTGCTTCAGCGGCAGACGGGTCGGTAACTGTTCGGTTGCATGAAACTGAAATCAACATCACATCTTTTGCCAGCAATCGAATTCTTGTGCGCGCATGAAATCTGCAGCTCGCGTTTCTCTTTGTGTATTGGCGATGTGTTCACTTGCTTCGTGCTCAACGACCATCGTTGATACAGCACCAACAACAACGCTCGTACCGCCAACCACGGTGATTCCATCAGGAACTGCGACCGAACTGTTTGATCAGTTACAAGCAACCCTCGGCGAGTTGTCGAAAGCAATTAGCGACAGTGATCGTGCCATGGCGAAGGTCAAGCTTGCAGAAATTGAAGAAATCTGGAAGGTACTACAACCACAAATTGCAGAACGAGGCGATCAATTCATTCAAGACATGCAACGAATTATTGATCTTGCAATATCTTCAATTGAGCGCAACCGCCCTGCCGACGCCGATAAGTCGCTTCGCTTTCTCTCGCTCGTAATTGAAGCGCTGTAACTAACTAGTTACTGGTCATCGCCGCTGGCAAGTCGCGATGATGCACAACCGTAAGTCGTTGTGTTGAACGAGTGAGCGCAACATACAACGCGCGCAATCCGTGTTCTTGGGCTGCAACTATTGCAGCAGGTTCAACGACCACTACACCGTCAAGCTCTAGCCCCTTCACCACGCTGACGGGAACGACGGTAAGTTGCGTGTCAAGTGCGGTGTTATTTGCACGACCATGTTTTACGCCTTCACGAGTTAACACAGCAGAGACCGACTCGGTCATTGCATCTGGGCACACAATGGCAACATTGCCGCCATGAACGTTCTCCATCATTAATCGTGTTTGGGCAACGACATCATCTAGTAGTCGCTCAGCAGATGATGACCGAACAATGTCTGGCCCAAATTCGCCTTCGCGAACAGATTGAGGTGGAATGAGCGAAGGTGCCGCAACTGCCAGCACTTTGTCGGCAAGTGCCATGATCTGCGCGGGAATGCGATACCCAACTGACAGGTTGATGATCTTTGCTTCCTTCTTCGTCGGCAGGTAACGCAACAGGTCTTGCCAATCGTTTGGCGCAAATGCTCCTGTTGCCTGGGCCAAGTCGCCAACCACAGTCATTGCTCCATTGAGCGAACGCCTATTCATCATGCGCAATTGCATTGGTGTGAGGTCTTGCACTTCGTCAATGATGATGTGCCCATACAGGCGCATTTCGTCAGTTTCATCAATTCGACCGCTTTTGCGTGGTCGCGGGCCAATTAACGACAGCACTTCATCAAGAAGCGCGACATCGCTTTCAGCCCAATGCACTTCAGCAAGTGATGCACTGCGTTCACGAACCAACAATGGCCATTCGTGTTCTTTCAATACATCTTGCGCTGCAGAGCGCACCAGTGCTCGCGAACCATATAAATCGTGCAGCACTTCGGCGGGGCTCAGCACCGGCCACATGCGAATTATCGCTGCACGGAATTCTGGAATGTCGCGCAGGCTGTCGCGTAATGCCTCAAGGTCAACTTCTTCGCGCTTACTCGTTGCGGCCATTGCAGCAACCACTTCGGTTTCTACCCAGCGTGCTGCGGCATTGTGTCGGCGATAACGACGACGCGCATCACGAATAATGCGGGAAGATTCAGTTACTCGAAGTCGCAAATATTCGGCGCCAAACGGAATCACCAAGTCTTCACGTAGCGGACGTTCACGATCGCGAACTGCAGCAGCAATGAACTTCGACATGCGAATGTCGCCCTTCACGTGTTTAGTTTCGTCATCTTCAACTAGACCAACGCGATGTCCTGGCACAAGATCGGCAAGCACCACTTGTTGCACTCCTGCTTCACCCAGCGAAGGAAGCACTTGCTCGATGTACCGCAAAAAGACTCGGTTAGGACCAACCACTAAAACACCTTGATCTTCGAGCGGGAATCGATAGGTGTACAACAAATACGCAGCACGGTGCAGAGCGACAACTGTTTTTCCCGTTCCTGGTCCGCCTTGCACTACCAACACGCCACTCTGCGGTGCGCGAATGATTTGATCTTGCTCCGACTGAAT
>JBEAOI010000106.1:0-5249 GCA_041165005.1 Actinomycetota bacterium | reverse complement strand
GAGCATGCATATCGACTACGACTGCTGTGAGTCCGGCGTGCTTGACTGCCTCCGCATCAGTGCGAACCACCAAGAGTCCCCACTTGGAAAGATGAGCAAGAGTTGTCCATACTTTCTGACCGTTGACGATCCACTCCTCGCCATCTTTCACACCTTTTGCAGAGAGTCCTGCAAAGTCTGATCCCGAACCAGGCTCAGAGAACAACTGGCACCAAATCTCTTCGCCCGTGAAAAGTGGTCGCAGATAACGGCGCTTCTGATCATCAGAACCCCACTCGACAACTGTCGGACCGCACATGCCATATCCAATTGGATTTCGAGCATAGGAATTCGGTCCACCTGCCCGCGCGATCTTTTCGTTCACAATCTTTTGAAATTTTGGCGAGAGATCAAGGCCTCCATGACCAACTGGGAAATGCACCCAGGCCAAACCTAAATCGAACTGTGCTCCAAGGAATGCGATAGCAGAAGTTGTGGCAGGCGGATGCTGCGCAATGAGCTGATCGGTCAACTCAGCGACCCGCGTCTCTTCTGCACTCATTACATCAGTTGCCATAATTTGCTACTCCCCTTGAACGAACTTCCAAAACGCTAATTCAGATGAAACCTGAATGGTTAATTGGAGCGCCGCATTAACTGCGCAAATTCAACGGATTCGACCGCCGCGATCTCTGGAATAACTGACCGAAGACGCATAACCCAGCGCAGATTTGCGACATCGGAGCGCCTTCTGTAGATGGACTTCAAATTGCTCAATACCCGAATCACCATCAACCGTGAACTCGACGGCTCCAGGAATTCCGCACTCCAATTATCAATCTGGGTCAGATTTTCATACAACATTTTGCACTGTTCGGCCGACAACGGTCGAGGCGAATGGAATGGATCGAAGAACTTCAAGTCGGGCTGCGATGCAGTTCGACACAGGAAGTGCCCAGGCATGCCAATACCAACAATGTCAATATCGATTCTGCGACCAACTTCTATTGCCAGCGCACACAGCGTGATCGGAATTCCGAGACGCCTGGCTACCACCTGGTGTATCAAGGAGTTATTTGGATCGTCATATTCGAACGAATTTCCGGTGAAACCCGACGGACCGAACAGTTCCGCCATTAACTCGACGGCGTTCGTTGCGGTAATCGTTGATGCCAGCTGATCAAGGTCTGCGATGACCGCTTTGGGATCTACTTCTTCATCGGCAAAATGGCAAATAAGAGCAAGGGCCTCGTCAAGTGGCACAACTGCTCCGCGGTTACCGAACAGTTCAGTGAAGCGCTCAAAATGCACGGCTGAACTGTAACCCTCAATGCCGTTTCCCCCGACATGGGTCCGAAAGACGGACTACCGTTGCCAACATGTTTCCAGGACACTATGCAGCGCTCATCCCCAACAAACCAGCGGTCATCGACGCAGCCACCGGGTCGGTCCTGACCTACAAGCAACTCGATGACTCGGCCAACAAGATCAGCAATCTGCTCCGCAACCATGGCTTGCAGGTTGGTGATCACATCGCTATCTGTATCGAGAATCATCCCCGATACTTCGAAATCATTTGGGGCTGTCACTATGCGGGGCTGATCTACACCGCTTGCTCAAGCAGACTCACATCAGATGAACTGTCGTACATCATCAACGACTGTGGAGCCAAGGCATACATCACGTCAAAGTACAAAGCCGATCAGGCAACTGAAATTCTCAGCACAACTCCAAACGTTGGTCTGCGATTGATGATTGACGGAACTGTTTCGGGCTACGACAGTTTTGAAGACTCACTGGCGCAGTGTTCAACTACTCCTCTTGATGAGCGAATTGACGGAACCGACATGCTGTATTCAAGTGGCACAACGGGTCGACCTAAAGGTGTTCGATTGGAGTTTGCCCGAAGCCCTCTTGGAACGCCAAACGCACTGACCGGCCTGGGACAATTCCTTTTTTCATTCAACGAAGATGTTGTCTACCTCTCTCCCGCACCGCTGTATCACGCTGCTCCGCTTCGTTGGAACATGTCGGTTCATCGCACTGGAGGCACATCAGTTGTCATGAACCACTTTGATGCAGAGGAATTCCTCCACTGCATTGAACGCTACAAAGTGACTCACACGCAAACCGTTCCGACCATGTTCGTGCGAATGCTCAAACTTGCACCCAAAATTCGCAGCAAGTATGACGTCTCAACATTGACCTGCGTGTTCCATGCCGCTGCACCATGCCCTGTAGAAGTAAAGCGCCAAATGATCAATTGGTTTGGTCCAGTTATTCATGAGTACTACGCCGGAAGCGAAGGCAATGGCTTCGTGTACTGCAACACTGAGCAGTGGCTTGCACACCCTGGAACGGTGGGCGTTGCGCTCAATGCGACAATCCATATTTTGGACGATGAAGGAAACGTCCTGCCAGTGGGTGAAACCGGAACGGTGTACTTCGAGAGCAACGCAAATTTCGAATATCACAATGATCCAGAAAAGACGAAAGCTTCACGTGACCCGCTTGGCCGTGGATGGTCCACTCTTGGCGACATCGGGTACATCGATGACGACAAGTTTTTGTATCTCACCGATCGCAAGGCGTACATGATCATTTCTGGCGGTGTCAACATTTACCCTCAAGAGGCAGAAAACGTTTTGGTCAACCACCCAGACGTTGTTGACGTTGCAGTCTTTGGTGTTCCTAACGACGAGTTCGGCGAGGAAGTCAAAGCTGTGGTGCAACCTGTCGTGATGCCAACAAGTGATGCCGAGCGCAGTGAATTGAGCAAACGCTTGATCGCATTTTGCAAAGAATCACTCGCCGATTTCAAATGCCCCCGCAGCATCGATTTCCGTGAAGAACTTCCACGGCACCCAACAGGAAAGCTGTACAAACGTCTATTGAAGGACGAATACTGGGCGCAGTCTGGACGAAGCATTTAGCTTTTCCTGATGACACATCCATACGTTCAATCCACTAAACCAATCGCGTTTGCCCATCGCGGCGGAGCGAGCGACGCCCCAGAAAACACCATGCCAGCATTTCAGCGAGCAATGGATTTGGGCTACCGCTACATCGAAACCGATGTGCACTCAACCAAAGATGGCGTGCTGCTCGCCTTCCATGACGACGATCTTTTACGCACATGTGGTCAGCCCGGCCTGATTAGCGAGATGACGTATGACGAAGTGAAACACTTTCGCATTAACGGCCTTGAACCGATCCCACTCATGCAAGAGATCTTTGATGCATGGCCGAATGCAATGGTCAATATCGACTGCAAAGCCGACAGTGCCCTCCTTCCTTTGACGGCGGCACTTCGCGGACCTGGCATCCTCGACCGCGTATGCGTTGGCTCGTTTAGCGATAAGCGACTCGCGACATTACGTGAAACCTTCGGTCCATCACTGTGCACTTCTCTTGGACCACGAGAAGTCGCAAAGTTACGTGTTCGCAGTTGGGTTGGACCAGCCCGTAGTTTTCCTGGCGCGTATGCAGCCCAGGTGCCACACAAACAAGGCCCTCTGACTATCACCGATAGAAAATTTGTTGATGAAGCCCACGATTCAGGTCTCAAGGTTCATGTTTGGACTATCGACGATCCGACTGAAATGCACCAATTGTTTGACCTTGGTGTAGACGGAATCATGACCGACCGTCCTCAGGTACTTAAGGACGTAATGATTGAACGCGGTATTTGGTGAAACCGGTATTTACATCTGAAGCAGTTGGGCTGACCTACCCAGACGGCACCGAAGCGCTCACCAACACCAATGTGAGCGTTGCGGCCGGCGAGTTTGTGTCGATCGTGGGTCCAAGTGGATGCGGGAAATCGACGCTTCTCCGTTTGGCTAGCGGACTCATAGCTCCAACTTCAGGCACTATCGATCGCTCCGGATCTGTGCAATTTGTATTTCAAGACTCAACGCTTCTGCCGTGGAGATCTGTGCGTCGAAATGTTTCACTCAATCTTGAACTACAGAAGGTAGATAAATCAGAAATAGATGAACGCACCAACAATGCGCTCGCATTGGTTGGACTTCTGGATAGCGCAGAGAAACTTCCACGACAATTGTCGGGCGGAATGAAAATGCGCACCTCACTTGCTCGATCATTAGTGTGCGAACCTGAGTTGTATTTGTTCGATGAGCCATTTGCGGCATTAGATGAGTTTTCGCGCGAGCGTTTGAACCTAGAACTCCGAAGCATGATGAGCACAAGGAGCGCGGCATCATTATTCGTCACTCATTCCATCGCCGAAGCAGTTTTCCTGTCTCATCGTGTTCTGGTGATGTCGCCTCGTCCAGGAACCATTGTTCAGGAGTTTGCAATTCAATTTGGCTCCGACCGTCAGCAAGACCTGCGCTACTCACCCGAGTTTGCACGACTATCCGGCGAAATCGCCCAATCCCTGCGTGAATTGATTGCACAATGAAATCGAAGCTCTTCAATGCAGCAGGACCGATTGCGGTTTTTCTTGTGTTCATTGCTCTGTGGTACGTGGTCGCCTATTCACTCCATAACAACTTCTCCCCCGCATCGGGAAAACCGATGATCATTCCGCCCCCGCATCGATTGTTTGAGGATTTCCACGGGCAAATACGCGACCGCATATTCACTGCGCTGCTCATTAGTACACGAACCGCATTCACCGGTCTCGCCTTGTCTGCATTTCTCGGAATCATCATTGGCATTGCCATGTCGCAAGCAAAATGGATCGAACGATCACTCTGGCCTCACCTCATTGCACTTCAGGTAACGCCAATCATCGCCATCGTTCCACTGATGATTCGCCTGATTGGTGCAAACTTCACAGCTCGCGTCACTGTCACCGTCATTATCTCGATTTTCCCAATCGTGTCGAACACCTTGTTCGGCATTCAGTCTGTGCACCCCTCGTTGCACGACCTGTTTCGACTTCAGAACAGCTCACGCTGGGTTATATTGCGCAAATTGCAACTTCCAGCGGCATCACCTGCAATTTTTACTGGCCTACGTGTAGCCGCGGGCTTAGCGGTAATTGGAGCCATTGTTGGCGACTTCTTTTTCACCAAAGGCGACCCAGGATTAGGGCAATTAATCACGTTTTTCTTCTTAAATAATTTATCTGGGCCAATGTTCATCACCGCATTGTTCGCGACCGGTTTAGGTCTTATGCTCTTTATCTGCTTCGGCGTGTTGAATCGAATTGTCATCGGAAGATGGCACGAATCAATAGCACGCTAAGCAATCACAAACTACAAACTGGAGACCCTATGAAATTGTCATCCGTCCTTCGC
>JBEAOI010000105.1:0-2717 GCA_041165005.1 Actinomycetota bacterium | reverse complement strand
CACGTTCAGTGAATCCAGATGCAACTGTTCAGGTCACCTGGACTTCAACTTGGTTTGATCCAGCGAAGGAAAAGGAAGCAGCACAAGCCTTGTTGCAAGCAGGCGCAGACGTACTTGGTATGCACCAGGACTCAACTGCAACTGGTGAAGCAGCAATGGAAGCTGGCGCAAAGTGGGTTGGCTACAACTCAGACACGCTTGCTGGCAACTTCCCAGACACCTGGCTCACCGCTCCTGTATGGGACTGGGGTCCGTACTACATCAACGCTGCTAAGTCATTTGCTGCTGGCACCTGCGACGTATCGCAGTTCTACGGCAACATGGCAGACGGAACGGTCAAGTTGGGAACCTTCGGTTCTTCAGTAAGCGCAGAAACACAGGCTCTCATTGCTGAGAAGGCTGCTGCAATCATTGACGGAACGTTTGCTCCTTTCACTGGACCAATCAAAGACAACACTGGCAAGGAAGTTATTGCCGCCGGAGTGGTAGCGCCTTTGGGCGACCTGCTCGGTATGCAGTACCTTGTTGAAGGTGTTATTGGCGAAATTCCAAAGAGCTAGTTCTCTATGAGTGATGCCTCCACGGAGGCCGCAATGGGGTCGCACCGCTCAGGCGGTGCGACCCTGTTTGCACTATCGGCCCGACAAGTAACGAAACGTTTCCCTGGAGTTCTTGCGAACGATCGCGTGGACTTCGATTTACTCCCAGGTGAAGTACACACGCTGCTTGGCGAAAATGGTGCCGGTAAGAGCACGCTTGCTTCGGTGCTCTGTGGTTTGTATAAACCAGATGAAGGCGCTGTGTTGCGCAATGGAACTCAAGTGCGACTCACTAGTCCGCGTCACGGATTGCAAAACGGAATCGCCATGGTGCACCAGCACTTCCGCTTAGTGGATCGATTTACCGTTGCAGAAAATGTTGTTCTTGGTCATCGCAAATTGCCATTTCGATTGCGCGCGAATGATTTAGAAGATCAGGTTGCACAAGTCGCTGAGCGATTTGGCTTGCCGCTTGACCCACGTGCTGTGGTTGGCGAACTTTCTGCAGGCCAGCGTCAGCGTGTGGAAATTGTGAAAGCGTTGTATCACGGCGCAGAAATTCTGTTGCTCGATGAGCCGACTGCATTGCTTGCACCACCAGAAGTTGAGAAGTTGTTTGAAACAGTTCGTGCAATGACGCAAGCGGGGAAATCTGTGGTGTTTGTCAGCCACAAGCTGGGTGAGGTTGTTGACATTTCGGATCGCGTGACGGTGATGCGCGATGGGCATGTAACTGGTTCAGTTGCGCGAGGCGAAGCTGACACGCGCAAGCTTGCCGAGTTGATGGTTGGACGAGATATTGATCTTTCGCCAAGGCGCTCCCGCGGTGAAGCGAAGGAAACGCTGCTGCGTCTGTCGAACGTTGGGCTCACGAAAGATGGCGTGGACCGTATTTCGCAAGTTTCATTTGATGTTCGTGCGGGAGAAATCGTTGGTGTTGCCGGTGTGTCGGGTAATGGTCAACGTGAACTCGCAGAGATAGTTGCTGGTTTGATGGCACCAACGAGTGGCGAGGTGTCAATTAACGGTGAGCGCGTAAATGGTGTTGGTACTCGCAATGTTCGAAAAGCCGGTCTTGCTTATGTGCCAGAAGATCGTCTTGGCACCGGTCTTGCGCCATCGCTTTCCATTGTTGACAATCTTGTGCTTACACGCGATCGCGGATTCCTGGTGGATCGAAAATCTGCCCATGCTGAAGCCGAAGCGTTTATTAAGCAATTGGAGATAAAAACGCCAAACGCACTTACCGCTACGCGAAAGCTTTCTGGTGGTAATTCGCAGAAGGTTTTGCTTGCTCGCGAGATCTTTGCTGCTGGGGAAAATGCCCGCGTATTAGTGGTGTGTTCGCCAACACGAGGTCTCGATGTCGGAGCAGTAGAGGCAGTGCATAAGTTGCTCGATGAGGCTCGAAATGCTGGCAAAGCGATTCTGCTCATCAGCGAAGACCTCGATGAGGTGCTCACGCTTGCAGACAAGATTCTCGTGCTGTATCGAGGATCTGTTGTGCATGAAGCGATTGGCAATCAGGTTGATGTTGAAGCAGTCGGTTTGGCTATGGCAGGTCTTTCATGATTATTGGAAATGTGCGCATTGAGTTAGAGGCTCGTCTATCAACGCCGAAGTGGCTGTATGCCGCCGTGCCGGCACTTTCGTTGTTGTTTGCATTTATGGTCGGAGGAGTATTTCTGGCTCTCACCGGCCATTCGCCAATAGGCACGCTGTGGCTGCTGATTGAGCGTGGTTATGCCTCAACCAAAGGCATCACCAACACGCTTGGTTCTGCCACTCCACTTATTTGCACGGGCCTCGCGGCTGCTTTTGCATTTCGAATGAACTTGTTCAACATTGGCCAAGAGGGCCAAATGTATTTGGGCATGATTGGCTCTGCTTGGGCGGGAATTGTGTTGGCAGGGGCATTGCCCGGCTTTGCCGCTGTGCCAGTTGTGCTGTTGTTCGGTGCATTAAGCGGTGCGCTGTGGGTGTTGCTTCCAGCGGTGTTGCGCGCAAAGTTGGGTACGAGCGAAATCGTGAGCTCGTTGCTTCTGAACTACGTGGCCCTCAACCTGGTGAACTACTTCATTTTCGGTAGCCGAGGAATGTTCCGCGACCCAACCACTTCATTCCCGCAAGGTCGCCTAATTGAGGAATCTGCTCGTCTCAGTAGTTTTGGCACAACAC